>JAFGDC010000486.1 GCA_016932295.1 candidate division CSSED10-310 bacterium | reverse complement strand
TCATCACCCTCCACCGGGTAACGCAGGTACCAGAGCGATGTACCCACTTCCTTATGCTCGACTTCTTCATCGGAGATCGCGGTATGGCAGCGCGGACACCAGTTGACGATGTAGCTGCCTTTGTAGATCAGTCCTTTCTCGAACAACCGGATAAACACCTCACGAACCGCGCGGCTCAAGCCCTCGTCCATGGTAAACCGTTCCCGCGTCCAGTCACAGGAGCAGCCGAGGGTTTTGAGCTGCCTGATGATGGTGCTGCCATATTTTTCGCGCCATTCCCAGACCTTTTCGACGAATCGCTCACGCCCCAGCTCACGGCGGGAGCATCCTTCGGTGGCAAGCTTCTTCTCCACTACATTCTGGGTGGCGATTCCGGCGTGATCGGTGCCTGGCAGCCAGAGGGTTTCGAAACCGGACATCCGTTTCCATCGTATGAGAATATCCTGCAAGGCATTGTTCAACACATGGCCCAAATGCAAAATGCCGGTGACGTTGGGAGGAGGAATGACAATGCAATACGTGGCCTTCTCGGGATTCACCCTCGACTCGAAATACCCTTTCTCGATCCATTCACTGTACCAATCCGCCTCGATACGCTCCGGCTCGTAAGCCTTGCCAAGTTCTTTCTTTTTTTCTTCACACATGGCCTTCTCCAATTCCATGATCTCGGTCCAAAGACTGTCTGCCAGCCGGCCATAGATCCGGATAGCATACGCACAATTGGGGATTATTACCAAAATTCCGCCTGATTGTCATGGGATGTCAGCCGGTGGACCAGACACCGGTGATCAACTCTCGTCGATCGTATCCAACAGATCAAGCTCCATCTGAACAACCTGCTCGGTGATCTTGGGAACCTGTTCCCTGGCGAATTCACGAATCACCTCGTCGGCACGAGCCAGAATTCGATCGACATCGATCAGGTTCAACAGGTGCTCCTTGAAGGCTGAACTGACGCGTTCCAGCATCGCCTCCTGCAGCGCCTGCATGGCACCGTTGATGCCGCGGTCCACCGCCGTCCTGACGGCTTCCTCATCCTCCAGGTGGGGAACGGCCACCTCAACGGCGCTGGAGCCGACCGGCTCCATGGCGCCAAGTTCCTCCCTGATACCCTGCCGCAATGCGGCTATCATACCTTCCTGGTCAAGCTCGGGACCGGGAATCGCCGCAGCGTTGACCCCACGCTCAAGAGAGTCGAAACGTTCATTGATGGAGTTCACCAGGAGTGCTGTCTTTTGTTCGACGACGTCGCCAACCGCCGTCTGGAAACCGGCATCCGGCTGTTTCACCAGATCCTCCACCGCCGCCGTCAATGCATCGAGCCGATCCTCAAGCCGCTCCCGTATAAGGTCCAGGCACTTTCCTTCGCTTCCTTCAGGGGACCGTGAGCCGTCCGCCAGGATGCCGGCCACCGCCGCCGCGATCCGATCGGTATCCGCCTCATCCAGGCCGGCCGCACTCGTACCCACACCGGTTGAACTCAGCCGCTCCGCGATCGTCTGCGCCAAAAGCCCATAATCGAAAGCGGCAGGACCTTCCCAGGCTTGCAGTGTTTCTCGTAGCAACTTTCCGAGTTCCTCTCCGGCCATGGCTTCCGACTGCCCTGCGCCGGCGCCGGCGCGTCCTTCGCTTATCAGGTACGCAAGCTGTTCACTCACCTTCTGGAGATCCAGTTCCTGCACGCCGCCCGTCACCACACTGGTCTCCAGTTCCTCAACCAGGCGATTCACGCTTTCCAGACGCTGCAAAACAGCATCCATCTTGGCCGAAAGAACCACCAGTTCACCAGTCCCGGAGCCATTTCCAGACCCGGAGCCATTTCCAGGTGTGTGTGAAGCCAGGCTGGCTCTTTGCGTTTCGAGAAACGCCGTCAGGTTCCGAAATCCCTCATCGATGGTTGCAGCGGCCTGTTCCTGACGCTCGGCCAATGCCGACACGGCACCTTCCGAAGCGAGTCCGCCCAGCACTCTGTTCACCTCTTCCAGGATACGTTCGACCTGCATCAGTTCCCTGAGGTCATCCTTCTGCAAGGCCGAACGGATCACCGCGTTTATTCCCGTCGCCATGGTCCGACTGAGGCGTTCGATCACTTCCTTGCCGGACTCTTCAATCAGCAACCTGACCTGACCCGGCAATTCATTCCTGACCATTTTCCCCAGGCGATCCACATGCCCCGCGACGATCCCGTCAACCACGCCTGCCAGATGCTCCCGCCGATCTTTCTCGATCGTCTCGGAGGACTCTCTCAATGCCGTGACGGCGCTCAAAAGTTCCCCGAACCGATCCTGCCGGGCATCGGGTGAATCATGATCAGCGTCGGCAGTGCCGCCCGGACGTTCCACAAGTCGCTCCGTCTTGGCTATAATTTCATCCACCACCATGCGAAGTTGCTGTTCGATATCATCACCCTTGGGCACGCCTCGCAGTTTTATGGTGAGGGCATCCAGCCGTTCGCTGACGTTCTGGTAGTTGGAAGCATGCTTCTCATCACTCTGTTGCAGGTGATCGACCGCCTCCTGGATGATTCGCGAGGAGGAGGCGAGACTACTCTCCAGGGTTTCCCTCATGTCATTCATAGTCTCGTCGCGCACTGGCTCCTTGACGTTCGAGGCATCTTCGGGCGGCGTACGCGTCGACAACTCGCGCACCAGTTGAAGCAACTCCGCCACCTGGGCCGAAAGCCCGGTTGGAGCCGCCGCGACAGAGGCCTGACCGACTTCGTCCACTTGCCTGGCCAGACTGTCGAGTTGCGCGCTGAATGACTTCCCGAACTCGGCCATCATCGTTTCCAGGCGCTGGGAATCAACCATCGGCGGGGTGTCCAGGCCACGCAACCGCTCTTCGAGCCACGTCCTAAGATCGTCCACCTGGCGACCCGATGTCTCGACGGTCTCCACCGGCACCGCGGACTGCTCCCGCAGCGTGTCCAGCCGCGTTGCCAACTGCTCGATCATGTGCGCTATCGAGGCCAGGGGGAAAGGCGGGAAGGATTGATCCAATCCGCTCCCCAATTCCGTTGCGCCGCGTTTTTCAACGAATTCATCCGACTCGCCGCGCAATCGTCCAGCCATAGACATCAACCGCTGGTGAATTTTCATGGACAGTTCGCGATTATCCAGGGGTTTGAAAACGAAATCGCTGATACCCAGATCCCGCACTTTCTCGATGGAGACATCGTCATCGGGACGGATCATCAGAATCGTATGAACGTAACGACCTTCCGGAGCATCGCGAAGTTTTTCCAGGGCCGGCTGGAGGTCGTCACCGAAGAAACCCGTATCCAGCAGCAGGATGTCCGGCGCTTCCTCTTTCAGTAGCAGATTGAACGCCTCGGTATCGGCGGCGACGGCGACGGCATAGTTCGGATGAGAGAAGGTGAGCTGAATGACCTTCTGTATCGTAACGCTGCGATCAGCAAGCATCAGCTTGAAGATCATGGTTTCCTCCCATTATCAGCGAGCCCGTGAGTCGGCGGCGGGGGCGGGGCTGCAGCGGCTGTCAGAAACGACACGCCGGCGCCGAGGCCGTCGAGATTGAAATAGTGCAAGGCGGTAGCACTGATATCCGCGAAACTTGTCCGGCACCCGAGATCGGTTCCCACCGGTATACGAGCACCGCAGGCCAGCAGCGGCACATATTCCCTCGTATGATCCGTTGTCGGAAACAGCGGATCACAGCCATGATCGGCGGTGATGACCAGGATGTCACGGGGTTTCAGCAGTCGCAGAGTCTCCGCGAGAGCCACATCCACCTGCTCCAGTGCGCCGCCGAAACCGACTGGGTCATTCCTGTGACCAAACAGCATATCGAAATCCACCAGGTTGACAAACAACAAGCCGTCGAAATTTTCCTCCAGCAGTCGATTGGTGACCAGCATGCCATCGGTGTTGTTGGTGGTGTGCTCAGCGCGCGTGATTCCCCGCCCGCCGAAAATGTCCTCGATCTTCCCGACCGCGATCACATCGTGACCGGCGTTCCGCATCACGTCGAGGAGCGTCGGACCATGGGGCGGCAATGAAAAATCACGGCGGTTCCCGGTACGGGTGAAGCCGCCGGGAGACCCGATGAAGGGCCTGGCGATGACCCGGCCCACCGCGTGCTCACCCACCAGCATCCGGCGTGCGATCCGGCAGATCTCATACAGCTTGTCGAGAGGAACGATCTCCTCATGAGCCGCAATCTGGAAAACGCTGTCCGCGGAGGTGTAGATGATCAACCGGCCGGTCCGCATGTGCGCTTCACCCAGTTCCTCGATAATTTCCGTGCCGGAAGCCGCCTTGTTGCCCAGGGTGCCACATCCGACCGCGGCTTCGAAAGCCTTGACCAGCGCCTCTGGAAATCCTCCGGGATAGACCGGGAATCCCCTTGGGGAGACAAGACCGGCGATCTCCCAGTGTCCGACGGAAGTATCCTTAGCCCCCGATTGTTCTCGCATCTTGCCGTACGCGCCGAGAGGCGCGGGTGACGGAGGAACGCCCGGCAGCGGCGTGATATTACCGAGTCCAAGGCGCTGCAAAGTGGGAATCCGAATGCCCGGATTCCGCAGGCAGACACTGCGCAGCGTGTGCGCTCCGGCATCGCCGAAGCGGTCGGCATCAGGTGCGGCACCGATACCCACACCGTCGAGCACGATGATAACGAATCTTTGATCGCACCGCTCCATCTAGCGTTCACTTCCTTTCACAACCAATGAAGACTGCCCTCCGGCATTCCCCAGAATGTACATACTGAAGCGGTTCCTGTCCACTATCCAGGCGGCTTTTCCCGGATCACCCGCGTTCGAGGTCCCCGTTGCAGCCACGGTCGCCGTGCCGTTCGAAGCCTGCTCCATCGCTTACCGGGAAAGCGTCGCGCCCCCGGCCGATGTCATCGTATTCACGGGATGGCGCAGATCGGTGACGGCTGTCTCATCGGCGACAATCCATACGAAGGCGGGTGGCGCGCCCACCTGGTTACAGGTGCAATGGCGGTGATTAATGGATGGGGATCAGGAAAGCTCCGCGACCTTGTCCTTCACGAACACCTGGTGCTGGGATTCAGGGAATTCATCCCGATGCTTCTGGTAGTATTCCAACGCATCGTCTTTTTTGCCCAATTGCTCATTCACTCTCGCGATATCCAGGTACAACTCGGACTTGCTGTAATACCCCGCATTGTCAACACCATCCCTGGCACGCAACATGGCAGTGAATATCTCGAGCGCTTTCTGCAGATCACCCTTCTGCTCATAGGCGTAGGCAAGGCTGCTCGAGGCCTGATCGGCAAGTGGACTGTGGGTGTATTTATCGAGGAATCTGGACAGAAACTCTATGGCCTTGTCGTACTCGCCCAGTTCGTAGGAGGCATTACCGGCCATGATCAGTCCGAATCGATAGCTCGAGCTGCGGGGATAGTTGTTCACCACCATTTCGAAAGATTCCAGCGCCTCCACCATGCTGTCATTGGGGTTTTTCTCCTGCTCTTCTCCAGCCGTGGTGTTCATGGCTGCCACGCGGGCATCGTCGAATGCCCGTAAACCCATGTCCAGGGTGTCCGCGGCGTTACGGTTCATGCTGGTGATGGAGATTCTGAGCAGGATTCCCACCACCAATGCGCCCACTACCGCCATGAGAATATAGTTGATCCGTTTCTGGTTTTCCTTGTAATAGGTGACCGCGGACAGAAACGCCACCTTCAGCTCGTCTTCCCGCAACTCTTTCTTCGACAATCTCTTTTTTGGGCTCATGCACCACCTGCCTCGCTGGTTCGTCGAGGATATTCGGACGCTGGTTCCTGTTAGTTATCCATCGCCCATCGCCACCAGTATCCCGGCGCGACGGCATCATAATACGCCTGAGAGGATTCGAACCTCCGACCTAGGGATTAGGAATCCCCCGCTCTATCCTGCTGAGCTACAGGCGCAACGAAAGCATGGTTATTTACCATTATATCAGACGGTTATCAAGGAAAAACATGGATAGTCGGCGACCTTGTCACGGCCGTTGAGAAACGCCAGTTCGATGATGAAACCGATCCCGGCGACTTTCCCACCGAGTGATTCCACCAGCTTGGCGGCGGCTTCCACCGTGCCTCCAGTGGCCAGTAAATCATCGAGAATGAGTATCCGCTCACCAGGTTCGATGGCGTCCTCATGCACCTCGATAGTTGCGGTGCCGTATTCCAATGAGTACTCCATGCGGCGAGTGCGGGCCGGCAGTTTGCCGGGCTTGCGGGCGAGTATGAAGCCGGCGTTCAAGATATACGCGACGGGTCCCGCCACAGCGAACCCCCGGGCTTCGATTCCCAGTACCTTGTCTATCCGCATGCCCCTGCACTTGTCTACCATGGCGTCTATGGTGGTTTTCCAACCCTCGGCGTTTTGCAGGAGCGTTGTGATATCCTTGAAGATGATTCCTTCCTTGGGGAAATCGGGCACATCCCTGATGAGCTTTTCCAGTTCCTTCACACAACACCTCCGATGGTAATGGCACGTCGATCCGATTCGCTTCTGTGTATCAGAACCTCACCCTGAAATCAATGAACTCATCGCGCGCCTCTTCCCAGGTCGTGTCGATTCTCGCCACCACCGCCGCCCGCGGCCCCTTCCCCAGAATGGCAAGAAGACATTCCAATGTCTCCCTGTCCCCTTCCGCTACCACCCTGACGCCGCCATCAGGTTCATTGCGCACATAACCGCAAAGACCCAAAGCACACGCCTGTTCACGGGTGAAGTAACGGTACCCCACTCCTTGCACACGTCCACTGACCCGAGCGATCATTCTGACCATACTGTTCCCTTGTTTCATATCTCGTGCCCGTGGACGGCGCGCAGCGCCGCGGCCACCGCCGTCGCTGGATTGGCGGCAATCTCGACACCCGGCATCCGGCTCCATCCACCCAGATCGATCACCTGACGGCCGACGGTCCGCGCCAGGGCGATTTCGCTCCTCGTACCGTCGGCTCCCGGCAGGGCGATGATCGCCTGGGCACTCAACACCACGATGATATTCCGGGCATGTCCCAAACCTGTGGCCACCACCACCTGGATGTACGGATTGGCCTCGTCAAGCCGCTCACCCGGAAGAATCCCCACGGTCCGCCCGCCCGCCCGGGATGCGCCACGGGCCGCCGCCGCCATGACACCACCCTTGCCACCACAGATCAGGATGGCGCCGGCTTCAGCCAACAACCGTCCCACCGTCTCGGCATTACGGGCCACTTCTTCGCTGCATTGACCACCGCCGACCACCGCAATTTGGACCATCACTGCTTCTTCTTGGGTTTTTCCTGTTTCAGCTTGATTCCCGAGTCTTCCAGTTCCTTGCGCAGCGTCTTCGCCTCGATGTTCAGCTCATCCCATTTCAACGCCTCGACAAAGTGACCCAGCGCCTCTTCACGCGACAGCGTGCTCGGCCGTTTCATCTGCATCTTGCCGATTGCGATGTGCAACTGCGCATTACCGGGATCCATCTTGAGCGCTTCCTCATAGGCGGCGATGGCATCGTCATGAGCACTCCTGTCCTTGGCCAGGATGTCTCCCAATAGTTGATAATAGGAGCCTTTCGCATCGATCGATATGGCCTTGCGGATGAGCATGATGGCCCGCTTCACGTCACCCTTCTTCTCAAACGTCAGGCGGCCGGCCTGGTAAAACTTGACTGATTCCTTTTCACGCTCCTGATGATCCAGTGACTCCATCATGTTGTAATACACTGGATTATTGGAATCGAAGGTCAGGGCTTTCCTGAATGACTCCCGGGCTTTTTCGAACTCGTTGTCCTTGTAGTGCGACATACCTTCGTGAAAAGCCAGCAACGCTTTTTTCTTCTTGTCACCGAGTTCCTTGCGCTGCTGCTGGATGGTTTCGCTGTAGGCGCGGCGCTTGACCGGGTCGTTCAATACGGAATAGGCTTCGTTGATCTTCGCCATGACGAAGGTGGCCATTTCCTTCTGCTCGGTATCGCGCGGCTTGAGAATGCCGTGATCATCATATCGCTTTATCAACGTTTTGTACGCCCGTGATACAATCCGCATGGGCGCACTGGGCTGGACATCGAGAATCTCGAAATAGTTGAGCTTCCGCATGGTGATCCTGTTGTAGGCCATCTTGATCTCGGATTTGTATTTCTGATACCGAACCTGCTGGGCGACTCTATCCTCCATGAACATTTCGAAGCGTTCCTCGTCACCTTTCCCGACCGGCTCGTTGGAACGGGAATGGGCTGTCTTGGCGGGTTTGTCGGGCGGAGACGGCGCATTTTCGACACCGGCATCTATCTCTGGTTCGACCGCACCCACCTCGTTAAAATGGGCACTCAACACATCATCGACTACCACATCCGCATCGGGAATCGCATCCGCTTCCGGCTCCTCCACCAGCGCTTCCTGAGGTGAAGCGGTCTCGAACCATGGGAAGGCGTCATCGATCGTGCCCTCCACCACCTGTTTCATGACCGGGGTCTCGGCGACATCCTCGTCAGGAGTGAACGCACCATCCGGTTCGCCACCGTCCGTCCCGGCGCCATCCTCCAGCGGTGCCTCATCCTCCGGGCCGAACATGAGACTCAAGTCCGGACCGATGTGTTCATCATCCAGCGTCAATTCCTCTTCATCCTCTTCCTTCATGGGCACCCCGCTCAGACTCATACCTCCTCCCGCCGCCGGGAGAATCTGGGGCATGAAACCCAACATGCGTTCGTGATATCGCCGTTCTTCGGTGATCTGCTCCCGCAGGCACAGGATGAGGGCGGTCAGTATCCTGTTCCGTTCACTGATCAGCGCCACATCATCCATGGGACCGCGCAGCCTTGTGAATTCGATGAGATGATCCATACGCAGTCCCACCAGTCGGTCACAGGTATCCAGAAGATCATGCCGGGTATGGGCGAGAATATGGCGGATGGTCCGCCGCCCGCCCGCCAGAGCCAGCAGCATGTAATCATCCAGGGTGAGGCTTGGAGCATTGAACAGCCTGCTCTCCTCCTCGACGATCCGCACGAAGAAATCCAGATCCGGCAACTCCTGAACCACCTCAGCCAATACTTCCGGCGCCGACGCACCTTCTTCCAGGAACTTCCTGCCCACTTCGTTGAGAGGTATCAACCGCTCTTCCTCGAACTTCCGCTCCGCGAACGAAAACTCACCATCCTGCCAGGCCAGTGCTTCCAGCACCATGTCCTCCATCTGCACCTGC
Source organism: candidate division CSSED10-310 bacterium (assembly GCA_016932295.1). Next base: position 7,600 of record JAFGDC010000486.1, on the reverse strand, counting down.
AGCGCGGCATAGACCTGGCGGCGATTCACGAAGCCGCTGCGGATCAGGACCTGGCCGAGCTTGATACCCTTACGCTGCGTGGACAGAGCGCGATCGAGATGCTCCCTGGTGAGTTGCCCTCTTTCGATGAGGATATCGGGCAGCGTCTTTCGGTTGGTGTTGGACTGCACCGAATAAATCCGCCCTTCCGACAGAAAAATGTCCTTGCTGGTGCCCTCCCGCACCAGGGACAAGACGCCTGTTCGGCATTGTTGAGCCAGCAGGTTCAGGACGGCGGCCGCCGAAAATGACTGTAAAGAACCGGAAATGTCCATATTCTCCACCTTTGCAGCTTGGTATCGACAGGTTTCAGTAACGACCCGCTCGTAATGACTTGAAACAGCTTACCACAAAAGGAGGGAAAGAAAAAAATCCGAACCACCCGTTCGGATGGTTCGGATCTTCTCGTCGATTCCGGATCGGGGCGAGAGGATTTGAACCTCCGACCCCCAGTTCCCGAAACTGGTGCGCTACCAAACTGCGCTACGCCCCGAAAATCAGACGTATTTTACCAGCAGAAAACCTAAAAGCAACAATAAAACAAAGAGAATTGACAAAATATTGAAGTACTTGTCGATGAAGGATTTTATCTGTGCTCCAAAGGCATAGATGAGGCCGGCGACCGCAAAAAAGCGAGCGCCGCGGCCGATGAGCGAAGCGGCCATGAACTCGGTGAACGGCAGTTCGAACGAGCCGGAGCTGATGGTGAACACCTTGTAAGGGATGGGTGTCACTGCCGCCACGAGCACTCCCCAGAAGCCGTACTTGTCGAACCAGAATTGCAGCTTGTCAACCACGGGCTGGGCATGATAGGTCTCGATGATCCAAGCGCCCAGCGTGTCCATCGCGAACACCCCGATCCCGTACCCGGCAATGCCGCCCAGGATCGAACCGAGGTAGCAGACCAGGGCATAACGGAACGCCTTCGTTGGGATGGAGATGGCAAGCGCGATGAGCAGCACGTCGGGTGGAATGGGAAAGAAGGATGATTCCGCGAAGGATAGGATAAACAGGGCCAAGGGACCGTACGGAGTTTCCGCCCAATGGAGGACCCAGTCGTAGATTCTCCGCAACAAGCCAGGCTTATTCCCTGGTGCCGCCGGCGGCAGCTCAGGGGTCTTGGTTCCAACCATGGATACCGATGAGTTTGACAAAGACGCATCCTCCCCGCTGGTGTTCGCAGAAACCGCTTCCGGTCCGTTCCACCACCACCAGTTCCTGCATGAAACGGTCGCCTACGGGTATCACAAGTCGGCCGCCGGGTGCAAGCTGCTCCTTCAACGCGGGCGGTACCGCCGGCGCCCCCGCCGTGACGACTATACCGTCGAAGGGTTGCTCTTCAGGACAACCAAGTGTGCCGTCGCCGATCAGCACCCGGACGTTGGTATGACCAAGCCGCGCGAGATTGGTCCGGGCGCGCTCCGCCAGCCGCGGCAACCGCTCGACAGTGACCACCTCGTGACACAGAACCGACAGGATCGCCGCCTGGTATCCGGAACCGGTGCCAATTTCAAGGACCTTGTCCGTCGATCGCGGTCGCAGGCACTCGGTCATCAGCGCCACCATGTACGGCTGCGAGATGGTCTGCTCCTCCCCGATGTGCAGCGGATAGTCGTGGTAGGCACGGGCATGATGGTGGGGATCGACAAATTCATGCCTCGGCACCGTTAGGAACGCCGCCAGAACCCGGGGATCGTGGATACCCCTGTTCTTGAGCTGGCGTTCGACCATGTCGCGACGGGCCGCGACCGGTTCGTGCGGCGAGGCGAACCACTTCATGCCAGCCTCCCTTGAAACGACTCCATAAACACCCGTGATCGAGCGCGGCACGATGCATTCTGTCCCCGTCCATCATCCCCGGTTCGGTTCAATCGGGATACTCCATGGCCGCCTTCACTGTTGTTTTTCATATAGCCTACAGAAGCCCTCCGGGAACCCCCGCCCCCATTCCGTTTGTCCAGATGGATAGCAACACGTTCCATGGCGCCAGACGCCATCTGAACATGGTCCATTCACGCGGATGGGAACACCTTCATTACATTGGTGCCCGCCGTTTCCGCATGTCGACGGGCGGGGCCGTCTCAAACGAATGCAGCTCTTCTTGCCGAAACAAATATAACGAGGCACATGATAATGGTGAGCAGCATGACTCCCCATGGGCTTGCGGCTGGGATGAAGGCGGGAGAGGGAGATGCGGAAGGCGTGGGTGACAGGATGGGAGTGGGGGTGTTCACCACCGGCGGCGCAGGATCGATACTCAGCCACGCCGAATCCGCGGCAGGTCCAGTCCCACCGGGCCAATTCTCGGCGCCGACCCCGCCGTCTTCCCAATAGATGTAGCGCAGCCCAGTGCCGTACCCGGTGAAAACATAGGAAATCCTGGACCATCCGTCCACCGTGACGCTTGGAAAGACTTGATACGCGGCAATGACCTGATGGTCGGCGTCATGCAGTTCGACCCTGAGGTAGTAAAGATCGATGGCGATCGGATCGACCCCCGTGAACCACTCATGAAGATGGACGGCCGGGGCGTTGTCCAAATGCTCGGAGGTAAATCCCAGCGCAAGCAAATCGACCTGTTGGGAGCGGATACACCACTCATGTGAGGTTCGAAACGCGAAATTGCCTTCGTACACCGGTTCGCACTCTGCCGTCCAGCCTTCGCCACCGCCCGCCATGATATCCCAACCCGACATATCGCCGGTTTCCGCACCGGGATTCACGAGCAGGTTGAGTGTGACCGGAGTGGCCGTGCCGGTGGCGGTCGGGGTGGGTGAGACAGTCGGTGTAGGACTGATTGTCAGAGTAGGGGATATCGTGGGAGTGAGGGTTATCGTTGGAGTGACGGTTGGGACCGGGGTGTCCGTCGGCGCCGGTTGGTAGGCGGTATGCACCACCACGCATGCATCATCCAAACACGCCCCGACAGGGACATTAGGCCAGTTTTCCTGATCCTTGCCGCCGTCCTCGAAATAGATATACCGCACACCGGAACCGTATGCCGAAAAGCTGCAGGCGATCTGCTTCCAATTATAATCCACCAAGAGGCTGCCGCTGTCGAACTCGGCGATCACTTGTCGCGCCTCGTCCAGCAGCTTCACCCGCAAGCGCCCGAAATCGCCCCCAGACCCATTGGGATCCCTGCGGAACCATTCGGAAGCCGTCACCAGCGGCGCCGCATCAAGTTCCGCCAGTGTGAAGCCAAGGAAAAGCAGATCGATTTCCTGGCAACGTTTACACCAGAAGCTTGAGGTTATGAACGAATACAAGCCGTCATGCGCCGCGTTCGTCAGTACATCGCACTCACCAAGACAACTTATCAGGTTCCAACCGGATAAATCACCAGTCTCGACGCTCGGGTTGGCCAGCAAGTTGCTTTCCCAGGGCGCCGGCGTGGGGACTATCGATGTCGGTGTAATGGTGGGCGTTTTGGTGGCAGTCGGGGAGGGAGTGGCCGTGGGTGTAAATTCTGGCTGTCCGGGCGCATAGATCCCCAGGTAAGCGTCATCCATGAATGGCCCTGAGCCAGTCAGACTATAATGCTGAAAACCGATGTCCCGCCATCTGATATAACGAAGGCCGGGGCCGTAGTTTGTGATTTGGTGATAGTAGTGAACCCATGTATCCCTTGGCATGGTTATCAATTCATACTGCGAATCGTAGCTCGTGATAAGTTCATTTCCAGCGTCGAATAATTCTATGATGTGCTGCAGATCGCCCAGGTCATAAATTGAATTGAAATACCACTGTCCGAAGGAAACGGTTGGTGCGGCATCGAGCTGAGCCTCATCGAAGCCAATCGCCAGCAAGTCGAAATCCTGCCACCGGACGGTTTCATCCTCGTTGACGTAACAGAATGAGTACGCACCTCCGTGCTTGAAAGAGGATGTTACTCCCAATTCACCGTCGATGGTCCAGCCGTCGTGATCGCCCGTCTCGGCGCCGGGGTTGACGACAAGGTTGACGGCAGTCGCCGTCGGAGAGCAGGTGGGAGTGTTCGTCACGGTGGGAGTGTTCGTCACCGTGGGAGTATTGGTCACCGTGGGGGACGGCGTACTGGTCAGGATCGGCGTCGGGGCGACGATTTGGAGACGGGCGTTGTCCATATACGTTCCGCAGAAGCCGTTGTAGAACTCGACGTCCTTGCCGGCATCTTCCCAATACAGAAACCTCAGGCCTTGACCGTAGGCGGTGAGACATGTCGAGCATTCCCGCCATTCCGCCTCGGCCGTCAGGACCCCACTGTCGAATGCCGCGATCGCTTCGTGAGAATCATTACGCAACTCTACTCTGAGCCGAAAGTGGTCGGCGACATCAGGAAGGCCGCCGCGGAACCATTCCGAAACCTGCACCACCGGCGCGGCATCGAGGATCTCCGGGCGATATCCCAAGGTCAGGAGATCAATCTCCTGGGAGCGCACGCACCATTGATTGGAAGTGCCGAATGACTTCATTCCGGTGAAAGAGATCGCGTAGTTCACACCCCAACCATCACCCCCATCCAGCAGGATGTTCCATCCGGCAAGCGTACCAGGCTCGGCGCCTGGGTTGAGCAACAGGTTGAAAGTGGTCGGGAACGGCGTCGGTGTCGGTGTTTGCGTTCCCGCCGGCGTGAGGTTCACGGTCGCCGTCGAGGTCGGCTGCCCCGCCGTGATTATAGTCAACCAGGCATCGTCCAGCACCGCGCCTACTTGTCGCATATAATTCTCGGCATCGTTGCCGCCGTCTTCGAAATACAGGTACCGCAATCCGGTCCCATAGTATGAAAACACATGTTGAAGCCGATTCCAGGAGTTGGTCGCCGTCAGGTGTCCGGAGTCATACGCAGCTATAACCTGATGGTCGTCGTCGCGGAGTTCCACCTTCAGATAGTATCTGTCGGAGTAGTTCGGACCCATGCCGGCGAAAAGTTCGGACGCGTACACCAGTGGTTGTGCATCCAACTCGACCGGTGAAAAACCACGGGCCAATAAATCGATTTCCTGCTTTCTCGTTGTCCAGTCATAGCTGGTGACGAACGCAAGCTGTCCGTCAAACACAACGTCGTCCGTAATGGTCCAGTTGTAGAATCCATCGTCCAGGACAATCCAACCCGTGAGATCGCCCAACTCCGCACCGGGGTTGGCCAGGAGATTGAGTGAGCCCCGGTAGGGATCGATGGCAATCATGGCATCATCGGTTATCGCGCCGTGATACCCGGTGATTTGTTCGATCGCCTGCCCATTGTCCTCGAAGTACAGATACCGGAGACCCGGACCGTAGTCGGTGAAGACATGCGTGACCTGTTCCCAACTGTCGGTAGTGGAGACCACGCCGGTATCGAACGATGCAATGGGAAGATGCGAGGCATCGCGCAACTCCACAAGCAGACGATACGAGTCATCATAGTCAGGCGACCCGCCTGTGTACCACTCCGACACCGAGATGAATGGCGCGGAATCGAGGTAAGCTTCGGGATAGCCGTGGGAGAGAAGGTCTATCTCCTGGGACTTCCCGCATTCCAGATACGACGCAAGAAACGCCCACTCACCGTGATGAGCGATCTCGTTCGTCGTCACCCAGCCGTGACTGGGCGGCCAGACTGACCATCCGGAAAGATCGCCGGTTTCGGCGCTTGGATTGAGCAGCAGGCCAGCATTGTCAGGCGTCGCCGTCGGCGTTGGGGTTGCCGTCCTCGGTGGCGGCGACGGCGCTTCCACACCTATCCCCAACCAACAGTCATCGATCCGCGGGCCTTTCAGATCACTCGTACGGGCCATCCCCTCGTCTTCCCAATAAATGTAGCGCAACCCAGCGCCGTATCCCGAAAACTCGCGATGTTCACAAAGCCAATAGCAGGTCGTCAGCCGGCAGCCAGTGACATAACTGGTGATGACCTGATGGTTGGCATCGAGCAGCTTTACGGTCCACCAATAATAATCATAATAGACTGGCGCGGTGCCGATGAACCACGCTGCAGCAGAGATGATAGGCGCTTCATCCAAATACTCCGGATCATATCCGAGCGCAACCAGATCCAGTTCCTGCGCCTTCTTGCATCTGTCTCCAGAAGTGAACGCATAACTGCCGCTGCGGGGTCCGTCACTGGTGACCAGGCAGCCTTCGGTAACACACAGCACCAATTCCCAACCGCTCAAATCACCGGTTTCCGCATCCGGATTCGCCAATAGATTAGCGCCGACGGGCGGCGGTGTCGGCGTTGGTTGCCGGTGCGTCGACGCCGCAGGCGACTCGTTCGCGAAGGCGAAGACCGTCACGATACCGATGTGCAGCAGCACCGCCGTCCAGGGCCTTACGCCGTGAACCCGCCCACCGTGTGAAACAACAGACGTCAGATGTGCTCTCCTGTTCATCGAGCGAACCTCCAAGACTTCGAGGATTGCGATACTAAAAACATTGTGTCCGTCAAGCACCCGTTATTCCCGGCACTGCACCCAGGCGCGCCGTGCGGGCCGGTGCCGCATCCTGATGCAATGGATACAGCCGCCCCATCATATTCCAGAAAAGCCCGAGCGGCACTGGAATATCCCTTACCGCCAACGATCGCACCTCACTGAAAACCGCGTGGCTGTATCCACTTCAGCACGCAGGAACCCTCTCGCCTAACCTGGCATACAATTGCAGTATGCAAAGATTTTACTGTTCTCAAAAGCTGAAAGCAAGGGGGGTCTCTTCTTTCGAGCAGGTTCTTACGTGAGGCAACAGGGGTCCAAGAATATTCCGCCCGATGCCCCTCCGCGTCCAGCCGGCGGATTGCACCGACTCCACCTCTCTCAAGCTTGCGCAAGTGTTGCAAACCTAGTCTTCATTGGATAGAACACCGGGCAAGCAACCGGATACTCACCCACAACGAGGATTTGATCTGATTTACACAAAAAAAAGAGGGGATAAAAAGATGGTCGGGGCGAGAGGATTTGAACCTCCGACAACTTGCACCCCATGCAAGTGCGCTAGCCAGGCTGCGCCACGCCCCGACAGCCGGGAGCGAATATAACAGAACTCCAATCCCCCTGCAACCCCCAAATTCCCGCCTGAATTCTCAGTTGTGTTCCGCAGCAGCCTCCTGATATCGCCGCCGTCATCATGACGGTAACGGATGATACCGGAAATGTGAACATGCCTGATCTGGTGGGGATTCGGGGCAACCCTGAAATCGATCCCTTTCACCGTACAATCGGCGGGTTCCCCCAAGAGAGCGCCGCCACCAGTCACGGCTCCTTGCGGCCGTATCCACGGCACTCAACTCATCCGCGTTGCCTGATCACACTTCCGGCCTGGTTTGTATCTTCTCGTGATCAGATACGGACCGCTCCGAGGGCGTCTTGTTTACCGCAACATTTCCAGGATGGCGTTCAGTTCACGGCGCACGTTGCCGAGCACCGATGGATCGTCTGTCGCCGGCGCCGGCGCTGGCAGCGGCTCAGCACCATCCAGCCGTCTGGCCAGTTCCCGCCGCGCCCCGGAGATCGTAAACCGCTCCTCGTAGAGCAGACTTCTGATGAGTTTCAGAACGGCGATATCCTTGTCATGGTAAATCCGTTGTCCCCCCTCGCTCTTGCCG
>JAFGDC010000485.1 GCA_016932295.1 candidate division CSSED10-310 bacterium | reverse complement strand
GCGGCGACGCCCTCGTGATCCCCGTCCTGCTCCTCACCGGGCTGGCCGCGCTCTACCTGAGTTCGCTTTTCCACTATGTCCTGGTCAGCGCCGCCCTCTCCCGGCAGGTGCCCATCAGATACGTGGCCCGGAGTATGCGGGGCCGTGCCGTGTATCTCACCGTCGCCCGCCTCTGCATCATCGGCCTGGCCGCCCTCCTGGCCATACCCGCTGCCGCCTGTCCGCGGTTGCTGCTGATCGGTCTGGGGCTTATTCCCGCCCTGCTTCATCGTCTCGTCATCGAGTTCATGGTGCCGCTCCATCATGCAGACGGCACGCCACGGGCCGCCGCCGGCGCAACGTTCCGGCTGCTTGCAAGCCATCCTCTCGATACATTGCTCTTCCTGGCGGCGAAGCGCCTCGTCTCGCTGCTCATGGGACTGGTGATCCTGGTGGTCGCCGCGCCCGTCATGCTGGTCGCCACGGCTCTCGCCGGATCGGCCCTGTGGGTTGGTATGATGCTCGGCCTGCCGCTCATCATGGCAGGCAGCGCGTTCACCGGCGCCGCCACGGTCGCCGTCGCGGCCATTGTCTTCATGCTGCTGCTCTTTCTGGGTACCTGGCTGGTGTGCATCGTCAGCGCCCCAGGGCTGCTCTGCCTGCGACTGCTATCAATGGCGTTTCTCGCGCAGCACGACCTTTTTCAACCGTTTTCCGGGAGGTTCTCTTGAAACAACAACTGCAGCTTTTCCCTCAACCAAAGTATGAAGTCAATTCACGCGGCGAGCGGTTGCTGATCACCTACCGGCAGGAGCACACGGTGAGCATTCCCAAGCATGACCGGGTCCTCGTCAAGTACGAGATGGCCCGCATGGTGCGTTCCGGAATCGCGTCGCGCCAGGAGGTGGCCGAGTTGTTCGCGGTGAATCCTCATACCGTTTCCATTTACTGCCATGCCTTCGAGGTGGGCGGATTGGAGGGATTGCGTGAATTCCGCGGCGGTGGCAGTGCGAATCTCCAGCGCCAGCATGGGGAACTGTACGAGATGTACCGCAAGTATCCCGGGATGTCGGCGCGCAAACTGCACCGTCGGCTCAGCGAGCCTGGTGCCATCTCGTTCTATACCGTCAGCCGGCTGCTGGGCATGTTCAGGAAGGGGTATATCCCCGGTCGGGCAACGGACGTGCCGGCTACCTGAACAACATGGCGCCTTCCTCCAACCGGCAGTTCAGGGTGATGCCGCCCGCCGTTTCCACCATGATCTCCGCCGGTTCGCCACGGATCAGTCTGAGGCGTCCACCGGCGCCGGTGAGGACCGTGCCGAAATGGGTAAGGTCCAGCCGTTGCAGTGTTTCGAAGTGGCGTGGAGTGATGTTGTAGGCTCTTGCGGCGAAACCCGGATAGGGTCCGACCTGATCGACACGCCACAATTCGTTCAAGACCAGCAATTCGCCGGTCGTCTTGTTGCGCAGTTCGACATGTCCTTCACCGAGTCCGTGGACGGCGCTCCGGATTTCGAATGTATCGGATGGAGCCCCGGCCTTCCCGTTACATGTCAAACGGCCATGCAATTGCAGCTCCGGGGTTTCATAGCGATAGACCAGCCACAACGGAGGGTCGGGAGGAATCTGGAACCACGGCGCCTGGTTTTCCATGTAGGGAAAGAGGGCGTTTATCCTGCCGAGATAGACCGCGGTGCCCTGCCGAAGTTCTCCATTTGAGTCATACCAGCCGGTGGGCGATTCAAGCCGCGGAATGACTTCATGCTTCGGCAGCAGGAACCGGCATTGTGGATACCCGGCCTCGAACACGTACGATACGAAGACCGGAGAGTGGGCTGGCAGTGTGTCCCGGATTCTTCCGGCCGCCTCCTGGATGCCTCGTGCCCAGCGTCCGGACAGTGACACATCCGCGAATGCCGGCCGCAGGTGGCCTTGGATGAAGGAGAGATTCTCCATGGCGATCAGCAGCAGCAGGACAGGGATCACGCGGGCGATCGGCCGGCGTCGTTCCAGCGAGGACAGCAGCCTGGCGAACAGGAGACAGGGCAGGGGGAAGAGGGCGTCCAGGTAATGCGGCGGGGACGGAAACGCGAATCCCCACACCTGCCATTCCACGCGGTGCTTGGAGATGATCGGAACGACGATGCATGCCGCCAGTAACCAAATGACCAGGAAACGATCCCTCGGTTTACCCATGAAAAAGCCTCGAATTACGAAGAATAGCGCCACCAGCAGCGTGGTGGGCAGGAACAGCATGAAGCCTTCCGGCAACCGGATATCGGGCCAGAGGTAGCAGCCGGTGTGGGAATGGATGGCAGTGAAGAGGTAGCCGCCGATGCGGCCAGCGATATCGGTCAGGTTCGTGCCTGCGCCCGGCGCGTGTTGTTCGCTGCCGGCGAAGACCCGCAGGGCCGGCCAGCCATGCGCGGCATTGAACAGGAGCACCGGGGCGACGGTGCTGGCGAGGATGAGGACTGAACCCAGCAGGGCGAGGCGGACCGGGCGGCTGCGCCAGGAAAGCTCGCGGTGGCAGATGTGGACGGCTGGAATCAGGAGAATGAGAGCGAAGGCGTGGCCGTGGGTCGCCAGGCCGATGCAGAGAGCTGCTGCCGGTAGCGACCAGAGGCGTCGCGAAGAAACCTTGGCGGCGGCGAACAGGCCCGCTGCGGCGAGGAGCGGCACCAGGTTGCAGATATAGATGACCCGTGATGTCATCAGCGCCCAGGGTGAGACTGCGGCGGTGAGCGCGGCGCCGATGGCGGGCAGCGGACCGAACAGTCGCCTGGCCAGCATGTAGGTGAACAGCACCGCGGCGAGGCCGGCCAGGGCCATGATCGCCCGGGCGGTCGCCACGGTTGGTTTCACCAGTGTGAAAGCTGCGGCGATCAGGAGTTCCAGAAGCGGGCCTTCGTAGACCTTGTCACCGGTGAGCGACAGGCCATGACCGGCGGCGATGTCAGCAGCGCCGACGCAAATCAGGGCTTCGTCATGTTCGAAGCCGACGATTTCGCCAAGTTGATGAAAGCGAAGAATGGCGGCGACCAAAAGAACGATCAGGAGGGCGAGGCGGTGGATGCCGCGGGTTGATTTCACAAACCCGCCTCCCGGCGCAGGCGCTGAACGTCTCTCATGAGCCTACCGGCCGCTGCGTTCCAGCCGCCCGCCTGCAGTGCCGCGGCTGCTCCATAGAGGCGTTCCGCCGCCACCGCCAGGGCTAATTCGTCAGCACCCTCGAAGCGCCAGGCGCTCAGGTCCGGCGCTTCCGCCGGCTGGTCATCGCCGGCCATCAGGCAGATGCCGCGCGGAGTCACCGGAGCCAGGTGAAGGCTCGTGACCAGGTCCCATTCCATCAGCAGGGGTTTGCGGCTCCGGTTCATCTCGATGACGGCGCTGGTGAAGGTGTCATTCCAAATGTGCGAATCTTCGAACCGTGTATCGTCGGCCAGAGGGAACCGCACGTGGGGATAGGTGTCGCGCAATTGCCCCGCCGCCCATGCGAAGGAGAAAAGATGCTTGAAAAACACCGCCACCTCGCTGTTCATGCCTTCGATTCGTTGAAGATACCATAACATGAAGCACATGTCCGAACGTTCACTGATGATCAGACCCTGTTTCGATGCGGTTGCCAGCACGGTTCGTCCCATGTCCCTGGGCAGGTGGCAGTCGGCGCGGGATACCGGCGGCCGTGCCAGGATGGGCGCCAGCAGGGCGATCGCGGGCAGCGGCAGGAGAAGTCTCGGGAGTCTTCCCCGGCCGGTGCGGCGGATGGCGTCGGCTGCCGCATCCAACCCTCGACCCGCGAACAGAAAGGTCAAGATGAACAGAGGCAGGGCGAAAAAATCGCTTTCGTTGGTCCAGTAAAGGCCGATCGGGATCAGATAACAGAGGCAGCCCAGCAGCAGGGCACCCCAGCGCAACGGGCTGTCGCGCAGGCCTGTGACGATGCCGGCGAGGGCGAGGATCGTGCCCGCAATGCCGAGGCCGCGGATGGTGATGAGCGGCAGGAGGAGATGGGTGAGATTGTGGGACAGCGTTTCGCCGCGGGTAAGGCTGGGAACCGCCTCGTCAGCGGCGGTGACCAGGGTTAGGAAGCGATCCATACGGTCCGGCTGGTCCCACCGCACCGGCGCCCGTGAGCGTGCCCGCAACGGGTGATAGAGCAGGATGGCGGCGCCGGCCAGGAAGCAGGTCAGGGCCAGGAGGGGCAACGCCGGCCGCCGATGCCGTTCCCGGAAAGTGGGCAGGAGGAGTAGTATCAACACGGGGAATGAAAGCACGATGGTGAGGTGATTGCCGATCGCCAGGCCCGCCAGGAAACCGGTCACTGCTACGCCGCGCCGGCCGCCCGTCGCCGCTGCCAGAAGACAGGCGGCGGTCAGCAGCAGATTGAGCGTATAGACTTCCGCCATGGTGGCGGCTCGCGCTACGAGGGGATGCAGCGCCAGTGCCCCGGTGGCCGCGAGTGACGCCCAACGGGACAGGCCGAATCTGCGGCCGGCGAAGTAGATGCAGGCCGCTGCCAGGGCACCGAAAAGGGCTGAGAGCAGGTTGGCCCGCATGGCCGCATCGCCAAACGGCAGCCATTGGAAGGCATGATCCAATACGATATGCAGGGGATAACCGGGCGGATGGGAGATTCCAAGCGTGCGCCCGCACAATGTCAGCAGCGGTCCTTCACCCCAGTATGGCCCGGGACAGGCCAGTACCACGTAGAGCAGGAACAGCAGCAGTGTGAACGGGTACACAAAACGCATCGGGAGTCTCTCGGTTGGGCCGCTGGATTGCGGACGTTGATATCGAGTGAATTGTAGCGCGAGACCGGCACGGGGCCAAGTCGGTTACCCACTCCACTTTGGTTTCGATAGAGGCCTGCGGCGGTCAAGTGGTGAGGAGGGGTTGCCTGACGACGCAAGCCGTTGCGTGCCTCCAGCGGCGGTGCTATCGGCAACGCCTGGCTCGGCGGGGCAGTGCGCGGACGAATCAGGCCGCACCCAGGGCGCATGTGATCAATCCGATGCGTCGCCCCGGCACACCAAGACTGTCAGTTCACTCTTGCATGCAATCACCACCCCTCCCGTCTGCTCACCGCGTCTTGTCATGTTCGAGTAACCAGCAGTGCATCCTTTGTCTCCGTGGCTGCTGTGGAAGATTGAAAGCCAACGCATCGCGACGAACATTACAAGATTCGGGGTACGACCCCATTGAAAGAGAGCTTCGCCTGGTTCCCGTAGTAGACGGTGAGCCATACGCAATGCATCTGTTTTCACAGGGCGGCACAGTGTCTTTCAAACTCATCCCGGCACTACCCACCGACAGACAGAATCCGACCCGGAATCCTTATGTCGAAACGAAAGCCACTCCAAATCCCCCGCCTGCGTTTCCCGGGGTAGTCAACGGCCGCTTCTGAATGGTGTATTCAACAGGACCTGACAGCCGGCCGACGGCATCATCTTCCTCCCTTGGTGATGAAAGGAATGGCGGGATTGTTTCGGTATTTCAATGAGATTGTACATTTGATGAGGGGGGCGAACCACCGCAGGCCTGGTTCCGTTCAACCCTTCCTTGGAGCAGGAAGAGTATGGTACACATTCAATATGATTGTTTTGTAGGGTTCGGGTGAATGAATGTTTTGGTCGATCAACGTTCTCACCATCGGATGAGGATCTATGGGCAGCGAGGGTCGTCCGCGGCGGATAGTGTTCATGGCGTTGTATCTGCTGTTTGCGGTTGCCGCATTCGAGGCGTTCTCGCGCCTGGCGCTCCGTCTCGTCCTTGACCGCTATACCAATACCGGTAACGCATCGGTGCAGTGGCGCCAGCGCTGGATCGAGGTGAATCGCTCGCGGCTGGCCGGCCCCTATCGGTTCGCGCGCGGTTTCGATCGCCACGATCCGCGTCGCGGCTGGGCGTTGCAGGCCGATCTTCGCAATCTCGAGGTGTTCGCCGGCAAGCGCCTCAATTCAAACTCGCGGGGTCTGAGGGGGGTTCGGGAATACCGCATCGCCCGGATGCCGGGTGTCGGCAGGATTTTGTGTCTTGGAGATTCTTACACGTTCGGAGAGGATGTCAGTGACGGGGAAACGTACCCTTCGTATCTGCGTGAGCTGCTGCCGGAATGGGAAATCCTCAATTTCGGCGTGCATGGATATGGGCACGATCAGATGCTCATTTACCTGTGCGATGAGGGGGTGCAGTATCGTCCGGACCTGATCGTGCTGGGATTCTACTTCGGGGATCTGGATCGGAACATGTGCTGGTTCCGGGACTATGCCAAGCCTCGTTTCGCGATTCGCAACGGGCGGCTCCGGCTCCGGGGAGTGCCGGTGCCGGCGCCGGACGCAGTACTGGCCGCCGCGCCTTACCGGCTGCGAAGTCTCGACGTGCTGTCCTTCATCCGGGATGGCTGGTTCTGGAAATATTATACGGACGAGTATGACGCCCGCAAGATCGTCCTGGGTAAGATGCTGATTACCGCCATGCGTGATGAAGCACATGGGATCGGGGCCGAATTCGTGTTCATGGACGTGTGCTCTCCCTTCCGGTTACCCATCGATATCTATATGGCGGAGGAAAACCGCAGTTTCAGCGAGTTCTGCCGGATTGAAGGCATCCCGTATCTGACCATGGCATCGGTTTTCGAACCACATCTGGATCGTCTCGAAGCGCTCGCCTTGCAGGGGCACTGGTCACCTGAAGCAAATCGTCTTATCGCGGCGGAGCTGCATGCTTTTCTGGTGAATCGTGGTCTGGTGAACAGGTGAAACGGACGGCCCCGAATGGTCGCGGGGGAATCGTGGGGCTTCCAGAACCGGCAGCGTTCCCACGCCGGCAGCAGCCCGGATATAAAAAAATGCGGGGTTTCCCCCGCATTTTCGCTGCAGCTGGTTTACCTTACTCGATGGACAACGCGTCTACAGTGGCCTTCATGCCGCCATTCTGCTCGGCGCGGATCACACCACTCTCATCGATGTAGAAAGAACGCACACCGGTGGAGCGATAGGTGATCGGCCAGGCAGTCGCGGACCAGGTCCAGATCTGGTCGCCATTGGGACCAGTGACTACGTCATCGGCAACCAACTCATAGGTGTAGCCGGACTTCAGACCATTGGCCATGGCGGGATCCAGGAAGCGGACGCCACCGGCGCCATTGCCGCTGCCCAGGCACAGCAGTCTGCCCGTGTAGGTGTGGGGCAGGCTGTTGTTGTTATAGTCTGTCTCAGCAGCAGCCAACGTCTTCAGACCGCCGACAGCCGCAGCCTCATTGGCGGACATACGGGACCTGAGCAAGCTCGGGATAGCAATGGCCGCAATGATGCCGATGATCGCGATAACGATCAACAACTCGATCAACGTGAAACCTTTTTCGCCTCTTCTCATTTGAACCTCCTAGAAAAATCTGAAAAGTTACTGCAGCACTTCGGACATATGCAATCACTGTGCCATGTTTGTCGAAAATGGTTATCTTGTTGATAATAAAGAGATCTTGTTTTTTTTCATGAAACTGCGGCAGCGATGGGGTGACAATTCACGGCACTTTGTTGTTCTGTTCGTCGGCGGTGATTCTTCTGAATCGCCAGTAAGTGCCCATTCCTGAATCGATTCATCTGTCGGCCGGGGGTGGTGACAAAAAATGTCACCGGCGGCGCATATCGGCACTGTGATAGAAGTGCGGGTGAATTTCGATCGGGCCGCCTTGTCCGGAACCGCCTCGTCCGGAACCGCGTCGCCGTCGATCCTGAAAGACGGCGTGTCCTGCGCCGCGCCACCTTGCCTTCACCATCCGCATGGCATATGATACCGCTCATGAATCATGCCATCGACCACTATTCCGTCAGGCTTCTTTCCATTGTTGTCCCGTTTTACAACGAGGCGGACAGCATCGGGCCGCTGCATGCTGCCCTGGTCAATGTCCTGGAAGCCTGTGGAATCGCCTTCGAACTGGTGTTTGTCAACGACGGCAGCGTCGACCACACCAGGGACATCCTGTTGGCGCTCCACCAGCGGGATGCCAGGGTGGTGGTGGTTGATCTCCACGGCAACTACGGGCAGACCGCGGCGCTCGCCGCCGGTTTCGACCACGCCGAAGGCGATGTGGTGATCGCCATGGACGGCGACCTGCAGCATGATCCCGAAGACATTCCAGCCTTCATTGCGGGGATCGAGGAGGGATACGACATTGTCAGCGGTTGGCGCAAGCATCGCATCGATCCCCTCTGGCGCCGAAAGATTCCCTCCCGCATCGCCAACTGGGCAATGGCGAGGCTTTCCGGCGTCGACATCCACGATTTCGGCACTACCTTCAAGGCCTACCGCCGTGATATCCTCGACAACATCAAGATGTACGGCCAGTTCCATCGCTTCATTCCAGCCCTGGCTATCAACCTCCGCCCCCGCATCAAGGAGGTCCCCATCCGCAGCGGCGTGCGTCATTACGGCCGCTCGAAGTATAACCTGAGCCGCACGTTCACGGTTTTCTTCGATCTCATCCGTATAAAATTTCTGCAGACGTACCTTTCCAGGCCCTTGCAGATATTCGGCTCCATCGGCGGCACCCTGTTGGCCTTGGGCGGTGGTATCCTCACCTGGCTGATCGTGAAAAAGTACATGTTCGGCATGCACATCTTCGAGCGGCGGGCACCCCTTTTCCTGTTTTCCATCATGCTGTTGATATCAGGCACGCAGTTATTCAGTCTTGGACTGCTGGGCGAAATGCTGGCCAAGATCTACCACGAGACCACCCGGTCCGCCATCTACGGCATTGCCAAGCTGCACCGCCGCGCGCCCGGCTGTGGGGCACCTCCGGCGCAGGGCGGGGAGCACCCGGCCGGCTCATGATCTCCCTTCTGCACCGGCTCCGCCCCTTGCTGCCCGGCGCCATCACGCTGGTTCTCTACCTCCGCACCGCCTGCCCCACGGTGTACTGGTACGACAGCGGTGAAATGACGACGGCCCTGTGGTGTCTCGGCCTGCCGCACTCCCCCAGTTTCCCCTTTTTCCTTCTGCTCAACAAGCCGCTTCTATGGCTCCCCATGGCTACCATCGCCGCCCGCAGCAACTGGGTATCCGCCGTCTGGAGCGCCATCGCGGTGGTCCTGCTTGCCCGGTTCGGTCGCCGCCTGCTGCCCCGCGATCACGCCCACCGGCTGGCCGTCGACTTCTCGGCGCTGGTTTTCGGCTTGCTGCCCCTGTTTTGGTTCGAGGGTACCAAGGCCGAGGTCTACAGCCTCAACCTCGCCCTCATCCTTGGCATCCTCCTGGCTCTGCTGGCGGTGTTTCCGGATCGTCGTGACGATCCGCATCTCCGCCCGTTACTGCTGGCCGCGTTCCTCTTCGGTCTGGGTGCCGGCAACCATTCGCTGCTGCTGGCCCATGCCTTCCCGGCCTTCGTCCTTGTCCTGCTCCAGGCCGGTTCCCCGCGGCGCCTGCTTCGGCCCCGTCCCATGACCGGCGCCGTTTCATGCTTCCTGATGGGCGCCAGTGTCTACCTCTACCTGCCATTGCGTTCGAGCCGCCCGTTGCCCATCGATCTCGGCGATCCCGAACGCTGGTCGAACTTCATTCGGTCATTCACCCGAAAAAGCAGCTTCAATCGTTTCCTTGGCGCCGATCCCGAGCTGTACCTCGAGCATCTGCACAGGTATTGCACACGTACCATCGACGCCTGGGGTATCTATGCCATTCTGCTCATGGTCATGGGGTTTCTGATCATCCTCCTGCGCCGCCGCCGCCACGGCCTGCTCCTCGCCACCCTGTTCACGGGCAACGTGGCAGTCTCGCTCATGAACCGCAATTACGGTGCCAACCCCGATACCACCGATGCGTATGTTCTGCTCTCCCACCTCGTCCTCACCATTTGTCTGGCGGCAGCCCTGGGGTGGCTCCTGGCACGCCTCCGCCACCCCCTGCCACGCCGGCTCGCCGTTGCCGCGCTGGCCGTTTGGAGCATTTTCCTGGTCACCCCCTTCGCCGGCATGGATCTCTCCGCCGATACCAGTTCCTCCAGGTACGCGCAGCTCACCCTCGATTCCTTGGCGTCGGACAGTCTCCTCTGGACCGGCTACCTGGGCAATCTCCACTATGTCCTTCATTATGTGATCGATGTCACCCACTATCGTTCCGACGTGGCGTTTCTCAACCGGGCCGCCGTCCTGCACTGGCACGGCTACCTGGACACGAGCCGCGAGCGGTATCCATACCTGCGGTTCCCCGATCTCCGGACGGGTGGCGCGGATTTGCTGCGCTATTACGCCCTGGCCGGTGTCCGGTCGGAAGAAGAACTCACCCGCCAGGCGCTCTATCGCGTCCTGACCGAGGTCGTCAAGGACTTGGTCCGGTACAATCTGGCCGATCGTGAGGTCTACTGGATCGCCAGCCAGGACGATCCCAATCTGCTCAATCGCCTTATACCCATGGGCCAGGTCATGGAGGTTTCGGCGCCCCTGGTGTTCGTTCCTCCCGCCCGAAGCAGGCTCCGCACCACTCTGGACCTGGCGCGCTGCCGCAGCATGCTGGAAGAATTCCAGGGTATGGCGCGCCCCTGCCATACCGTGGAACTGGCCGCCATCAATTACATCGCCGCCTCCGCCACGCTTGCCATGCAGCGAAATTATGAAGATGCGTACCGCTACCTGCACGAGGCGGCCCTCATCATGCATCCTTCGGCGGACATCGTGGCCAGATTGTCCCTGTTGCGCGAGTTGTCGCGGGAGCCTTTGGAGGACCGCCTGCGCACCGCGCCCCGGGTGACGGAGTGGACCATGCCGGCGTTGTGAGGGGATGCTTGACGCAGTGCGCGCCCCGGTGATACAAATCTCTTTCAACGCGCTGCAACCCGGGAGGATCGTATGAGCGACTTCAATACGCCCACCAAGAAAGGCTCCAGTTTTCTGGCCGATAAGTTGATTATTCACGGCAACATAAGTGGCGACGGCGATATGCGGCTGTCCGGCAACGTGCACGGTGAAATCAACTTGAAAACCGGTAGCCTGATCGTCGAAAAGAACGGGTATGTCGAGGGTGACATCAACGTGCGTGACGTGACTGTCGCCGGGTGGGTGAAAGGGAAGATCGTGACTTCCGAACGAGTCGAGATCGCCGACAGCGGCAGGGTGGAAGGCAGTATCGTCACGCCGAACCTGAAGATCACGCAGGGCGCCATCATCAGCGGCGATTTCAACGTCAGCAAGGCCAAATAACCTTGCTCCGGCGCTTCCCGCCGGCAGGTCAGGGTTTGGTGGCCGCTTCCCCCCGGGAGTGTTCCTCCATCAGCTTTTCGTAAATCATGCGTTTGACCGCTCGGCCGGCGGGTCCGCCGATGGATTGATGCCGCCATAGCTCTTCGAACTCTGCCGCGAACCTGTCCACCAGCCGCCGTGCGCGCGGTTCACTACCATTCACCACCAGCAGGTTTTCGAGATTTCTGTCACCTAGCGCGGTCCAATTGAAGCTGCCGTTCACGAGAATCGAGTCATTGACGATGAAGAACTTGTGGTGCATGAGAAACGGCGCCAGCGCGAACACCTTGGCCGGTCCGGGCGGCGTGCGCTCCTCGTCCCAGCCATAGGCATCCGGTTCCCACCTGTACCTGATCTCCAGGTTGCGCAGGCGCAGGCGTTCGGCTTCCTCCTCGAGCCATTGCCCCAGAACCTCTTCGTCCTCCTCTCGATCCAACTGGCCCTGGTCCAGCAGGATGCGAAGGGTGCTGCCCGGATGCTCCGCGGCCAGCCTCAACAGCGCATCGGCAATCGGTTTGCCGGTGAAATAGAACATGGCCGCCGCCACGCTGCCGCCCTTGATGCCGGCCTTGCCCAGCAGCCTGATCACCTGACCGGTCATGACCGTGCCGCCGTCATCGGGCGTGGAGTTGGTGATGAAGGTGAGCGTCCCATCGTCGTCCGGCGTGCGCGCCGATGGCCGCGGCAGTTCCGGACAGGTCTCTACGGCGCAGGTGCCGTAATGCTCCCACAATATGGCGAATTCATCCTCGAGCGTCATTGCCAGGCGGTCGTCGCCGATGACCCTGATGCGGTTTTCGGCAAACATCGAATCGGAGCTGTAACTGAGGTTGGCGCTACCCGCGAACACCGCGGCGGGAGCTCCGTCTCCATACTCGAACACGCCGAACTTCTCATGCATCGAGCCGGTGAAGACACGACCGCCGGTATGGGCAAGGGTGCGACCCAGTTCTTTCATCCGCTCTGCGGTGACCACTTTCACCGGTATGTTCACTCCGGCTGCGGCGATCTTGTCCAGCAACTCCCGGCGTGGCTTCTCGGCGAACTCGTTCACTCCATCCAGGATCAGCAGGACGGTGGCGCCCCTTCGCGCGGCCTGGATCAGGGCATCCTGGATATGACGGGCGGAGAAGGAATACATGGCCAGGTGGATGGTGCTGCCGGCCCCGGCGCGCTGGATCAGTTCGAGCACCGCGTTTTCCATCGTGCCGGGTTGTTCGCTGCCGTCCGGCATGGTGATGGTGCGTTCCCGGTTATCCGCGGCGAAACCGCCGCGCGGCGCCAGGAAGGCATCCATTTCGGCCGCCCGAACCGTTGCCGCCGCCAGTACCACGAGTAGCAACCACCCCCGGCCCGCCTGTCCGCGGATCATCTTAAACCTCCGTCCGGGCGGGGCCCCAGCGTTCATTCATGCTCACCGCCACAATGGTCCAGTCATCCGACAGGGGCCGATCTCCGCCGAACCGGTCCAGGGCCGCCTCGATACCGTCGATGACCGCCTTGGGCCCTTGTGCCGCGTGTTCCGCGATCACCTGCCTGAGACGTTCGTAACCGAAGCTGTTGTCGTCGGGATCGAGCCGTTCCGGTATGCCGTCGGTATACAGCACCACCATGTCGCCGGGCTGCACGTGCAGGCGGTGTCCGATGAACTCGGTGTCAGCGCCGAGCGTGACGCCCAGCGGCCGGCTGATGACCTCCACCTCTTCCACCCGGCGGCTGTCAGCCCGGTAGACCATGACCGGCGGGTGACCGGCGGAACCCGTGCAGGCCGTGCGACTCGCCGGCTCCAGCACCATGACGGCGCAGGTCATGAAGGCGTAATCCCTGAGCAGGCTCATGTTCCGATCCATGGCGCGCAGCAGTGGACCGATATCCGGCCGCTGTTCCAGCAGCGTGTGGAAGCTGCCTTTCATGAAGGTGGATACCAGGCT
Source organism: candidate division CSSED10-310 bacterium (assembly GCA_016932295.1). Next base: position 2,108 of record JAFGDC010000485.1, on the reverse strand, counting down.
GGAATCGAGGCCGTGACCGGATACATCCGTTACCATGAACCAGTACCGCCCCATGTCATCCTTGACGATATCGTAGCTGTCGCCGCCCACTTCCGACGCCGGTCGCAGCCTCGTGGCCACGGTGAATGGTCCGTGGATACGCTCGAGACTGGGCAGCAGCCGCTCCTGGGCGCGCTTGGCGAATTCGATCTCGCCCTCCAGCTCCTCCAGCAGTACCACGTCGGTCACATCCACCAGCACCACGCCGATAGTATGTTCATAACGGTCGCGGATCATCTCGTCGTCCAGGCCTATCTCGTCCAGGTCCAACAGCTTGATCCTGTTCAGGACAGCTTTGATGAGCCGCCGTCGTCCGCCCGCCTGGATCCAGAATGCCAGCTTCATGTGCGGCCGGTTCTCGCCGTAGAGTTGTCTGGCCGCTTCCCTGATGCGTGTCGCCGTATCCTTTGGAAAGAGCTTTTCCAGTTCGAAGGTGCGGGCGTTCACGGGTAGGTCCACAGCCAGCAGGTCACGGGCCCGTTCGTTGGCCAGCAGTGCCTGGTCCCCCACCAGAATGAGGTAGCCGACGGGGATGGAGCCCAGTGTTTGCAGGGTATAGTTACGCAGGTAATCGCGATCGATGGCGAGCAGCATGCCCAGGTCGAGCCAGTACAGCACCAGCAGCATCAGTCTGAAGGTTTCCGGTTGGATGGCATTGGGTCTGGGTGAGCGGATCACCAGGTAGCGGTCGAGGGCGGAGGAGAGCTTGGTTTCCGCGGCGTCCCGGTAGATTTTCACCGGCACGTAACAATACAGGAGGGTGCGTATGCCGGTCTCGTTGTACGTATCCTGGAATAGTGGTTCCTTGGCGGCATCCATGGTGCCGATGACATCGTCATCGGTGAGCGCCCGCATGAATGCCCGCAGATCCGATTTGGGGACATCGTCGACCGAGTGGTATATCTCCAGCACGCCTTCCGGTACAAGATCCTGCACCAGTCGCCGCAGAGCGCTGATGACCGGGCGGTCCCGCGGTCTCAGGCGATCCAGTCGGAAGCCGCGGATGACCTGGCGGCGCACCGTGACGAAACGCTCTCCCAAAGTAGGAAACACCGTCCCCTCCTTTCGCCGTTGTAACTATCCTACTCTAGCACATCCCGCCGGGTGTTTCGAGGCGGCGCAGCCGGGTCCACGTTCGTTTCGACATAAGGATTCCGACTCGGATTCTGTCTGCCGGTGGTAGTGCCGGGATCAGTTTGAAAGGCACTGTGTCGCCCTGTGAAAACAGATGCATTGCACATGGCTCACCGTCTACAACAGGAACCAGGCGGGACTCTCGTTCCGATGGGGTCGCGTTCTCCAATGGGGTCGTACCCGGAATCCTGTAATGATCGTCGTGATGCGTTGGCTTCCAATCTTCCACGGCAGCCAGGCGAGGCGCTCTTTCCAATGGGGTCGTACCCGGAATCTTGTAATCTTCGATGTGAAGCGTTGGTGCTTAAGGATTTACGGCTGGACGTTCGGGGTCGTACCTGGAATCCGCTACTTATCGATGAGAAGCGTTGACACTCAAAAGGCTGGTAAGAAGATCCGCGCGCAACCTACGAGATGTGGCGGCGGGTCCCGCCGCGCAAACCAGGGCGCGGCTGGCGCCACGCGCTCCCTTCGCTGGCGCTACGCGGGGTCGTACCTCCTCCGGGGTCGTACCCGGAATCTTGCAATGATCGTCGTGGTGCGTTGGCGTTCAATCTTCCACGGCAATTAGGCGAAGCGCTCTTTCCAATGGGGTCGTACCCGGAATCTTGTAATCTTCGATGTGAAGCGTTGGTGCTTAAAGACTTACGGATGGACATTCGGGGTCGTGGATATTCGGGGTCGTACCTGGAATCCGCTACTTATCGATGAGAAGCGTTGACACTCAAAAGGCTGGTAAGAAGATTCGCGCGCGAACCCACGAGGCGTGGCGGCGGGTCCCGCCGCGCAAACCAGGGCGCGGCTGGCGCCACGCGCTCCCTTCGCCGGCGCCACGCGGGGTCGTACCTCCTCCGGGGTCGTACCCGGAATCCTGTAATGATCGTCGTGGTGCGTTGGCTTTCAATCTTCCACGGCAACCAGGCGAGGCGCTCTTT
>JAFGDC010000484.1 GCA_016932295.1 candidate division CSSED10-310 bacterium | reverse complement strand
GCACCCGTTGGTGGGGGGTCGAGCCCATGGCGGCCCGGATCAGGAAAGCGAACAGCACGGCGGCGCCCATCAAGGGGAACGCAGCGGCGAAGTAGTAGTCGTTTTTCATGGCGGTCAACAGCATGATTCCCGCTGTTAAGCCGGCCGGCAGTCCGGTGCCGGCCACCAGGATGGCGAGGTTCACGCTGGCGGCAGCCACGGCCGGCAGGAAGAAACGCGGATGGTAGCGATAGGGCAGCGAGACGTAGTACAGCCAGAACAGGAGTGCCGGGGCGAGCATGATCCAGAATCGCGGAAGGCCGGTTTTGAGTCGATTTCGTCGCAGGCCGAACAGGGCGAGGCAGATACCCAGCGGCACGGCCGGCGCCAGGTACACAATTGCATGCAGGCCCAGTTCCGCGACGCTTCTTGGGCCGAAGCACATACTGGCCAGATCGATCTTGTGAAAATCCAGGTGTTTCAGGTAGGCAGGATCGATCCAGCCGGGCAGGAGCAGTCGGCCTCCCACCTTGATTTCCGCAGGGAACAGGGGATTGCCGGTGATGATAAGATTGCGGATATAGGTATAGCCGCCGCCCGCAGCGATTCCAGCGGCGAAGGCCGTTGCATGGCGGATTTTCCCGGTCATCCCGGCCAGGAGCAGGAGCCACAGGATCCAGAGTACGATGGAGAATGGTACCGCCGAGTACTTGGCGCCCAGGAAGATGCCGGCGGCGAGGCCGGCAATGAGGCTGCGCCGCATGGTGGGTTGTTCCTGTACCCGCAGCACCTGGGCGAGGGCCAGGGCGTAGGCGCCGGCCAGGCTCAAATCGCAGTACGCCACTCCGGTGTTGCCCAGGACGATGGGTACCAGGCCGAAGGCCAACGGTGCAAGGGCCGCGGCGCGGGGTGAGGCGCCCAGGCTGCGACACGCTCGGTACAGGGCCGGCAGTCCGATGATCAGGAAGACCAGTTGGACGTGTTTGGCCAGCAGATCGGAGCCGCTGAGGAGCATGGTCCAGGCGGCCACGAGGCTGGAATTGAGCGGATAGAAGGGCGGCGAGAAATCACCGTAACTCTGCAAAGGATTCAACAGCGCTTTCCGACTCAGCCATTCCGCCGGGAATCCCAGGTGGTAGGTGAAGACATCCCAGCCTTCGGGACCGTTCCAGCGCGCGTCCCAGGCGATCTGGAGGATTACGAGAGAGATGAAGACGAACCCGATGAGGAATGGCATCGTTCCGAATCCTGGTCGCGCCGGGACAGTGCGGGGATGGTTCGGCGCCGTTTTCAGCAGCACCGCCGCACTGAAGAGAAGCGTCACCAGGCTCACCGGAAGCTTGTCCAACCAGCCAGCCGTGCCCATGATCTGCAGCAGCAGGATGACCGCCGCCACGCTCACGGTCCCGGCATCCAACCACTCGTCGAGCCACGTATCAAACCTTTCTTCAGACCGTTCTTCAAACCGGGACAGTGCATCCCGGCGGTGAAACAGCAGGCGGTGGCAGGCCGTCACGAGCAGGCTGGTGATCACCCAGCAGCCGGACAGGGCGAGGATATCCCGGATGGTTGTTTCCATGGCGGCGATGTTAATGTCGCCCCGGCCGAGCGTCAACAATCTCCGCCGCTCCGCGGCAGTAACCGGCACGCGGTCGGGTGGCATGTGAGTATGCGCCTCTTGCGTACCCGGCCGGCCCCGGTAAGATGACCGCATGAACCAGGAACCGAACCTTTTCAATCGGCGGAACCTCCTCATGGGAGCCTTGCTGCTCTTGCTCCTCAGGCTGCCCGCCATTCCATCCCTCCGCTTCAAGGTGGATGAGCTGCAGCATCTTCACGTGGCGCGCAGCCTGGCTGCCGGACAGGTCATGTATGTCGACTTTTTCGAGCACCATACACCCTTGTTCCACCTGCTCCTTTCGCCATTGTTCAGCATGATGGGCGACGAGATTCTCACCCTGTTCGCCAGTCGCTGGCTGATGTTCATCCTGAACCTTGGGTTTCTGTGGGTTATGCATGCCATCGCCACCCGTGTCCAGGATTCGGAAGCGGCGGCAGTGGCGGTGCTGTTCCTGGTCGCGTCCCCATTGCTGTGGGAAAAAACGTCGGAAGTCCGTCCAGCGGTGCTGCTCATGTTCTTTCTTGCCGTGGCGGTGTACTGGGCGATGCAGGCGGGAACGGGGCGTGCCGCGGCCGGTTGGGCATCGGGCGTGGCCCTCGGCGCCGCCGTGATGACCACTCAGAAGGCCTTTCCCATTGCGCTTTGCCTCATTCTCGGAGTAGTGCTCAATCGGCGGCTGCCCGGAGTGGCATCGTTCATTGCCGGCGGCCGCATGCTCGCCGGCAGCGTGGCGGTGGGGGGCGTAGCCGCCTTCCTGATGAGTCGCGCCGGAAATCTGCACGCCTTTCTCACGATGGCCCTGGATCTCAATCTCAACTGGCGATATTCTTTTTCCCCATGGGGTGTGTTCACCGCGATTCTGGCCGCCGATCCATTCATTCCGGCCCTTGGTGTGGCGTGGCTGCTCAGTTTGTTCGAGCGCCGCCGCGACCACGCCGGGGATCCCGACAAACAGCTCCTGATCATGGTTCTCATCGGCTCGGCCGCATTGATCTACCTGGTCCCCGAACCATATCTGCAGACCTTCGTGCCGCTCATCGGCTTCCTTGCGCTGCCGGCTGCCTTCATGGTGACGGGATACCGCGCCTGTCCTTCCTGGCTGCGAGTGGTCATCTCGTTCCTGGTGACGGGTGAAGTGCTCCTGCATCACAAGCTGGCCAGAATCACTCATCCCCAGGTGGTGGTGCGCCTTCTGCAGGGGCTCGTCGTGCTGGCGCTGTTGTGGGCGGTTCACGAAGGTTCGCACCGCTGGCGCCGGATCGCCGCCGCCGGTTTCCTGGGTACTCTCCTGAGTGTCGGAGTGATGGCGCAGTTGGCGCGAAGCATGACTGCCGATGCCGGCCAGCAGTTGTGGCTCATTTCCTATATCCGCCAGCGGGTGCCTGATGGTGAAACTGTTCTTGACGGCTGGACCGGCCTGGGCGTGTTACGGGACCACGCCTGTTACTATTGGTTTTTCCACCGCGGGGTACTGACCACAATAGACGGCGCGGTGCGTGATCGAGTCTTGCTCGAAATCCTGCGTGACCGTCCGCCCTGGTTGATCCTGTATGACCAGCCGTTGAGCGAGGTGTCGGACGGCGCCAACCGGTGTATCCGGGCGTGCTATCACCGGACGGTTTCTCCCCAGGTGTATGAACCAGGTCCGCCCATGGATGAGAGGGAACAGGCACCGGTGAAGCATCGCGGCCGAGGGGGGCAGGCTCGCTGGCTTGAGCGGGAATAGTCGTTTCATGTCACCCCGGCGGCTTTCCCGGAGATTTTTTCGTGACCGGGTGCGCGTCACCCTGGCGTTTCGATCAGAGGGGAGCAGGGACGATCACGCGTTGAATCGTTGTGGTGCCGCGATCGGATTCGTGATCGACGGGGCGCGGCGCCCGGTTCTGATGGCGGAGGATTTGGAAAGAGCAATCCTTGACGTTTGTCGTCTCTTCAGTAAAGTTATTACAGGTGTGAAACGATGCCCGGTGGGAATCGGCACACCACGATTCAATCCGAACAGCGGATACGCGAAAACGATTGTTCGGCCCAATGTGAAGGCTCTTCCCAGAATAATGGGGTGAGCCTTTTTTTCCTCCCTGGTCGTCGTCGAGCGGGTTGCGCCGGTTCCATCCGGTTACCCGGCCAGCGCCTGGTTCACAAACTCCTGCTTGAAACCTGGGGGAAGACCCACTACAAGTAGTATCAGTCAGGAATAAAGTACATCATCGGGCGGCGTGGATGAGGCGGTGACCGGGTGCCGCTCCGGCAGCGAGGCGTGTATGGACCAGTCAGAACGGCGAGTATCGCACTACCCGGCATTGCTTCTGCTGGTGATGGCGGCTTGTTTTTTCACCGCGCGACTGCGTTACGATGCCCACAATTATTACGAGCCGGTGCGGTCGCTGGTGCTGGATCGGGACTTGAACACCTATGATGAACGGGCGTACGTGACCGAACCGTTCTGGCATGGTGTCGAGACCCCGGAATTGTTCTCGTCGAGCGGCGTGTTCGTGGGTTTCATGAGTCACCCGCGATTCACCGCGCGCGGCTATTCCTTCACGTTTTTCCCTGTTGGCTGGACCTTGCTCATGGCGCCCGCCGTCAACGTGATCCATGCCGCCGTGTTGCTGGCCCGGGCTCTGGGGATCGAGGTGGCCGCGGACGGCTATTCGTACCCGTATATCCTGGGCGCCAGCCTCATGGCGCTTCTGTACGGCGCGCTCGGCCTGGGCCTGGCCTACCGGCTGCTGATCCGGTTCTTCGAGCCGACTGCCGCCTTGTTCGGTATGGCGGCGGCGATCACCACTTACAACGTGGTCCCCTGCCTGGCGACTGACGGGTTGTATGCCCATGCCCATTCTTTGTTTCTCATCTCGCTTTTTTTCCTGCTCTGGGACGATGTGCGACGGTCGGGCGACGCAGTGCAGGCCTTCGTTCTCGGCCTGGTGGGTGGGCTGGCAGCCGTGACCCGCTACCAGGACATCTCGCTGCTGGTGCTGCCGGTGCTCGATGTGCTGCTTCTCCTCCGGCGCGGTCCGGATCGTCGTAAAAGACTGGGCGCCTTCTTCGCGTTCCTGGCCGGCACGCTGCCGTGCCTGGTACTGCAAGGCACCCTGTGGAAGATCGTGCATGGCGCGTTTTTCCTGGATCGCACGCTCATGGGAACAGGCGATATCCCCACCTTCGATATCCTCAAACCACATCTGCTCGAAATGCTGTTTTCCAATCAGCACGGTTTGTTCAACTGGACGCCGCTGCTGGTGGTGGCCGTGGTGGGATTCATTCCGCTCATCCGCGCGCAGCCACGGATGGGATGCTATGTGGTGGTCACATTCGCCGTGCAGACCTACTACAACAGTTGCCGGTCGGAATGGTGGAACCTGGGTTTCGGCATCCGCCGGTACGCAAACTATGCGGTCCTTTTCGCGCTCGGCTTCGCCGCACTCTACGAGTTCTGCCGCCGGTCCTGGCTGCGCGCCTTGCTGACGGTGCTGACGGTGTTGGCGGCGATCTGGAATGTGACGTTTATGGCGCAGTTCTATGACGGGGACACCATCAATGACCATGGCTCCTACTTCACGCGCATCGTCGGCACGGTGGCGCCTTACGGGCAGTATGAATATCGTCCGGCGTATCCTCCTCCCGAAGAGATCCTGGCGGTGATGACCTCCGGCGTCCAGTCCCTGGCCGCCCGCGGTGATGTATTCAAAGCGCTGGGTGACCTGTTCGAGCAGAGCAGCAAGCGCCGTTTGGCGAAAGTGCTGGTGCTCGTGAGCGGCCTGGTTGGAGCCACCTTTCTGGGTTTCGCGGTGGCATTCGGGCGCGGTTACCTGATCGGCCGGCATCCCGCGCAGGTCCTTCTGGCCCTGGCGCCGCTTGGTCTGGCGGGGTGGTTGGCCATCGGCTCGCTGGAAGCGGGTTCACGGCTGGCGGTGATGCCGCATCGTGACGGCCGTTGCCGAACGCAGTCTCTTGCCCTTTCTCCAGGTCACCGCTTCGTGGGATTCAACCGCGCCATTGTCATGCCGGCGGAAGCGCGTGAGCTGGCGACGTTTCCCCGCCGGTCGGTATCGGGCTTGCAGGTGGTCATCCATTCAACGGTGCGGGAGATGCGGCCTCGTGACGATGCTGCGGTCACCCTGGTTTTGCGGGATGGGGAGACGGAGGTCCGGCGGCAGGTCTTTACCTGGGGGGAAGTATGGGCGGCGCTGGATGAGCCGCTGGTGGTGCCGGGATGG
>JAFGDC010000483.1 GCA_016932295.1 candidate division CSSED10-310 bacterium | reverse complement strand
GTGGGAGTTCTCGTCGGCGTTCTCGTGGGGGTCCTGGTAGGAGTGGCGGTGGCAGGCACGCCTGCGTACACCAGGTAGCATGCTTCGCAGGATGCCCGGGCGGAGGTGTATTTTATCCGCATGTATCCGTTCTCACCCCAGGAGGTTCCCCAACTGTTCCGGAGAATCCAGTAACCGTTGCCGCCGTTATCGTCCCAACCCACCAGCGAGATGGCATGATTGGTACTGGTGTAATAGCAGGGGTTGGAGCTGCAGGACGTCCGCGAGTCCTCGTAGATGCCGCCCGAATAGGCATCGAATGCCGAGGACGCATAGACTGCGGCGTCCACGGCGCCATAGGTCTGGATAGCCGCCTTGATGGCGGTGATATCATTGCAGGGAATCCTGTACCAATTCTCGAAAGTGACAAGGGGATCACTCCAGTGGGTGCAGGAGCCTGGATCATAGGTAGTATAGGGGAAGTATGACTCGGGGCAGACGCCGTGCGTGGTCAGTGCTTCCAGTTCCATATAGTCATAATCGGCGCCGTCGCAACCGTAAAAATGACTGTAATATTGCGACAACCGGCCCAGGCACCATATCACGAAGGACTCCGAAAAGTCGGCGCAGGCCAGGTCATACAATCCCATGGCGTTGTTGTACGTGCATTCCGCCGCCGCCAGGGCACCGAAGGCATAACAGGAGCCGCAGTTCCCCTGATCCCGGATCTGCCCGATATAGGTGTGACCATCCACGTTACGCCAGTCGAAAGCGGACCGCGTGACCTCGTTGAGATGCTCCATCACCGGACCTGGATCGTCACTGGCCACGGGAGGCAGGGAAGGGCGCCGGCTGAAGAACGCCGCCTTTTCCTCCGCCGACATGTCATAGACCCAGTTGTGATCCACCGTGAATTGATACCCGTTGTGCTCAATCTTGGCGCGGAGTTCCTCCAGAGTGTCGTCCGGAGCAAACTCCAAAATGCCCGAGTCCGCCGCCCCGGCAAGACCGGCGGGACCGATTAAAATGATCACCATCAATAATACTGCAAGAATTCGTGTGTGTGCCATATACCCCTTCTTTCTTTGCATCCCTTTCCGACCGGACCCTCCGCAGGATTTCGAAACAGGTCGAAATCCGGCATAAAGAACCGACCGGATATCCGTCAGCCCGGCGTGAACACATGCAGTGCCGGACGGAATCACTGTAATCCAGGCCTAACTGGTATGCAAGCTTCAAGTATAAGTCTTCGAATTTTTTTCTTCGCCGACGCCTGACGCCGCAAAAACCGCCGGCGTTTGCCCACCGTATTAGGGACGGGTCCGAAACCGGCGTCGACTGATTCATGCGTAACCGCGGGCCCGTGCCCCGGCGTGGTGCGACAGCGTTGACCAATTCCGGGGTTGTCATCGGAACCTGACCGCCGCCGGCGCTCAAAACTGAATGCCACGCCGCTCCAGCAGTGAGCCTTCCGATCGATACAGTTCCAGCAACGCCTGCCGGTAGGCGATCGCGGCACCGATGCAGGCTATTTCGCTTTCGACGAGATTGCGGGATGCCTCCGCCACCAACAGGGAGGTGGACTTACCGATCCGCAGCTTGGTCAGTTCAGTCTGATATGTTTCTTCCCGCAATCTGCGAGTGGCTTCCGTGGCCTCGATCTGCGCCCTTGAACGGCTCACTTCGATGTACGCCGACCGGATGTCGATCTCCGCCAGTTGCAGCATGTTCGTAAGCGCTCCCGCCGACTGCTCCGACGACAGCCGCGCCCTGGTATCGGCTGCTGCCGCCGATCGATTGCGAAACGGATACTGGAAGGATATCCCGGCTTCGATCTCATGCGCCCACTCGTTGCCGTCCAGGCCGTTGAACGACTCCGCATACCGGGAACCGCCCAGCCTCACAAACAGATCCAGTTTCGGCAATATTCCATTACTGGTACGAACCAGTTCGAGGGTACCCCGGTTCGCCAGAAGACGCGCCTGGTTGAGATCCGCTCGTTGTTTCAAACCAAGGGCGACATGGGCTTCCACACTATCCAGATTCTCTTCCCGACTGCTCCTGATCGGTTCCGTCAGGTCCAACGTCCTGGTAAACGGTGCCGGTCCGCCGGGATTGATCAACCGCAGGAGTTGCAGTCGATTCCTGGCCAGACTGCTCCTCGCATCGATCAAGGACTCCAGGCGGCCGGCCAACTCCGCCTCCACCGCGACCGATTCGTTTTCGGACAGTATCCCCAGACGAATCCGCTCGCGGGTCTCGGCCTGCTGACGCTCCGCGATTTCCAACGATTTCTCGTAGATGGTGATGGACTGTGTCGCGAGAATGCAGTTCCAGTACGCCTTCTCCGTTTCCGCGGCCAGTGATTCAGCAATGCCCTTCAACTCGTAGTTGGAGATATCGGTATCGAGGCGCGCCTGGCGAAGCCGTGCCAGGTTGGCGGAGGTGCCGCCCCCTCGCAGCAACGCCTGGGTGATCGTGACATCATACCGTTCCGAAACCGGTATAGAGGAAGAGGCCGGAAACCTGTTCACGCCGATCTCCAGAGAGGTGCCGGAAGGCAGCAGTTCCGTAACGGTCGCACCGACACCCAGGGAATCACCACCGGAAATGTCCTCCTCTCCGCCTTCATACTCGATCCCCAGCAGGGTGCCTGTCACCGCCGGATCGAATTCAGCCCGCGCCTGTTGCTCATAGGTCGCCGTGATTCCGGGCTGAAGACGATCCACCTGAAACGAGGAATTGTGTTGAAATGCCATGAGGAGGCTGCCCGGTAAATCGAGGTGCAGCACATCCGGATCGGCCTTCACGTTTGTTATTCCAGGCGTGGCTGCAGTGTTTTCGTCCGACGCCCGAGTGACGGCGGGCGGCATGACCATGATCGAACCTGCAACCAGCAGACAGATGGAAGCGATTCCATGAATTCTGTTCCGGATCAGTGTGTCATTCATCATGTTGGCTCCTTGCAACGGTTACTCGGCGGGGACGGACGAGGGCTGTCGATGGACGGACCGGAGGGCGTTCAATTTGCCCTCGAGTGCCTTGGGTGACGATTGGGATCTGGACAGGAAGAAGTACCCGATGGGCACCACGAACATGGTCAACAGGCATGCCGACGTGGCTCCGAACACGATGACGGAACCCAGTGAGATCCGGCTCATGGCGCCGGCGCCGGAGGAGAAGAACAGCGGCAATGCGCCGATGGCGGTGGACAGGCCGGTCATGGCGATCGGTCTGAGCCGCAGCCTGGCCGCCTGATAGACGGCATCGTCAAAGGACACTCCCCTGTCCCGTAACTGGTTGGCGAATTCGACTATCAGGATGCCGTTCTTGGCGGCCAGACCGATCAGCATCACCAAACCTATTTCGCTGTAGATGTTAAGCGTGACGCCGCAGAACAGCATGCCGATCGCGGCACCAAGAAGCCCCATGGGCACGGTGAGCATGATGACGAACGGACTGACGAAACTTTCGAATTGGGCCGCCAGCACCAGGTAGGCGATCAACAGGGCCATGATGAAAACGAAGATGACCGAACCGCTGGTTTCCTTGAACTGCTTGGACATACCCTTGTAGCTGATGATGGCGCTGGAAGGGAGTTCTTCCCGGGCGGTCTTATCGAGAAAGGCGAGACAGTCACTGATGGAATATCCTTCGGCGGTACTGCCGGAGATGGTGATGGCGCGGATGCGGTTGTAGCGTTTGAGCGTCCCGGCATCGGCGTATTCTTCCACGTCGATCAGGTTTGAAAGCGGGATAAGGTTCCCCGTGATCTGCGACCGGACATAGATGTTCTGCATGTCGGAAGGGGTCCGCCGTGTGTCGTCCCTGCCCTGCAGGATGACATCGTATTCCTGCCCGTTGTCGACATAGGTGGTGACCTGGCGTGAGCCCAGCATAGTTTCCAGCGTCCGCCCGATGGTTCTGGCCGTAATACCCAATTCTGCGGCCCGCGTGCGATCGACGCCGATCCGATATTGGGGTGTCGTTTCTTCATAATCGGCTTCGACACCCAACAGACCGGGGTAGGCTTTGGCTTTCTCCAGCATGATGTCCCGCCATTTCACCAGTTCTTCATAGGTCGAGCCGCCGAGGACGAACTGAATGGGTTGTCCGAAGAACATTGAAAGGCCCGACGGCTGCATCACGAATGCACGCACTCCCACCACCGAATTCAACGCTCCGAACAGGTGCCCGGAAATCTGCGATGCGTTTCGTTCCCGTTCCTCCCAACGCTTCAGTTCGACGATGCCGATGCCGCTGTTGACCGCCCCCTTGGCGTTGCGCCCGCCCGGCGTGATGGCCAGGATGTGATTGGCCTCACCGCTGTCCAGCAAGCCTTCGAGGTGGGTTGAGACCTGCTGCATGTAGTTCTTCGAAGCGGCGAAGGATGTTCCCTCCGGCGCCGTCATGCTGACCATCAGCGCCGCCCGGTCTTCCTGGGGTTCCACCTCCGACTGCATGTGACTGACCAGCGTCCATCCCAGGCCGCACAGAATCAGAAGGATGAACAGACCACTGTGGGGATGCCGCATCATACGGTGCAGCAGAGAATCATAGGCCTTGCTGACACGCAGGAAGATGCCGTCCACAAGGCTGCCCAGGCGTCCGGGCTTGCCGGTATTCCGCTGTTTCAGTACCTTCGAACACATCATCGGGGACAGGGTCAATGCCACAAGCGTTGAAAACACCACCGCACCGGAGATGGCAAAAGTGAATTCGGTGAAGATTTTCCCCATGTCCCCTTCCATCAGGCCGATGGAGAGGAACACCGCCACCAGGACAACCGTGGTGGCGATGACGGCGAAACCCACTTCCCGTGCCCCCCGATAGGCCGCCAGCAACGGCGGTTCGCCTTCTTCGATGCGGCGGTGGATGTTCTCCAGGACCACGATCGAGTC
>JAFGDC010000482.1 GCA_016932295.1 candidate division CSSED10-310 bacterium | reverse complement strand
GATCTCCCCGGCGGCATCATGGCCACTGCGTGGAAGGCGCCCTGAACTCCTTCCAACGGACTCCCATCTTGCGCATGCGGGACCGCAGTGTATGTGGATTCATCGCGAGCATTGCGGCAGCGCCGTGGGGACCCTCGATGCGCCCGCGGGTCCGCTCCAGAGCCTCCTGGATATGGGCGATGATCACTTCGTCGAGGGTGGGGAACCTGTCCGCCGGGGGGGCCTGGGAACCTGTTCCGGCAACCGGGATCGCGGATCGTGGATCACTCTGCTTTGGTCGCGGTTCGGGAGGCACCCCCAGGGCTTTGGCGATTTCGAGGCAATCGCCGTTACCCAGGATGGCGGCCCTGTCGATGACCGCTGCCAACTCGCGGATGTTGCCCGGCCAATTGTAGCCGATCAAAAGGTTGATGTCCTCCAGGGAGGGTGAGAGTGGTGGCAGTCCAAAGCGGCGGGAGGCGCGCTGTGCGAAATGGTGCGCGAGAGCACCCATGTCCTGCGGGCGGTCTCGCAGTGGCGGCAGATGTATGGGAAATATGGCAATCCGGTACCAGAGATCGGCGCGGAACTGCCCGCGGTCGACCATGGCGCTGAGATCCCGATGGGTGGCGGCCACGATGCGCACGTCCACGGTCAGTTGACGTTGCCCGCCGACCCGCTCGAAGGTGCCGTCCTGCAAGATCCGGAGCAGCCGTACCTGGGCCGCCTGCGGCAACTCTCCTATCTCGTCGAGGAATAACGAGCCGCCGTCGGCCCGTTCGAACCACCCCTTTCGCATGGCCACCGCTCCGGTGAAACTACCCCGCTCGTGTCCGAATAATTCGGAATCCACCAGTTCCGGCGGAATCGCACCACAATTCACCCGCAGGAATGGGCCGGAACCCCTGGTGGAGTCGCGATGGATGGCCCGGGCGATCACCTCCTTGCCGGAGCCGGTCTCACCGAAAATCAAGACGGGTACATCCGAGGTGCTCACCTGCCGTACCCGCTCCATGACCTCCTGCAATCCCCCCTCGGCTCCCACGATTGTGTCGCTGATATCCTTGCGCCCGAGCTTGGTGAGCAGCGAGCGGCGATCCGCCTCGGCCGTCTCGCGGCGGGTTCGCTCCTGCCGCAGCAGGATATCGTTGGCCAGCACCACCGCGAACGGAGCCGACAACTCTCTTACCAACTGTTCATGTAAGGGTGTGAAGGCCCTGTCCGGACAGGCGATGAAAAGCGCCACGCCGATCGGTTGTCCCTGGCTCAGCAATGGCGCCGCCAGGACGTCCCCTCGCATCGGACCGGGAAAGAACAGGCGGTACATGGCTGTGTCCATGGCTCCCAGGCGATTCACGCGCCGCTGCCGGCACCATTCGACCACCGGTTGCATCTGCTCCAATGTGCCTGCCGACGTTTCGCGGGTGATACGCACCTCGCTGTCCACGGCCACCGCGATGACCGCCTCGTTCATGGCGTGTTCCAGGTCGAACCGGCGGACTTCCACGCGACCGAGAGGTAACTCACGGCGTAAGGCGGGCAGTATACGCACCAGCGATTCCTGTAATTCGAGATGCTCCGAGGCCAATCGCCAGATTTCCAACAGCAGCGACATGTACCGCTCCATCCGGATTTCCTCCCCTCGACTGGATCATATCAAGGCTTCCCGTGGTATTTAACGGTACCATGGGTGACCCTGATTGACAATGACGATGCTATCCACGTCTGCCCTGACTTCTATGTCCGTTTCAGGTCAATGTCCCGCTCCTTTCCTGTCATCATGGCGCACGATCCGGCGCCATCGCGCCAAGGCCCGGACCAGGCAATGAACCAGTGCCATTGCGTCCTCGAAGCGCCAGGGGCGTTGACAGGCTGGATCGTGGATACCTACAATCTCCAGCGGGCACGATGATCGGCGGGACATGGATGGTATCGAAAAAAAGTCAATGGGCGCTGGTGGTGCTCATCACCATGTGTATCGGCGCGGAGGTGGCGGTCAGGCTGGCGTTGCGTTTCTTCCCGGTGGCCGGCACCCGGGTCGCTGATTACAAGGAATTCCTGGGCGAATGCCGGGATGCGCCTTATTACAACCATCCTTACCTGCCGTATTTCGATGCGGGAACCAGAATCCATGCCCACGGATTGTCGGCGCGGGGCGAGGAGTATTCTTTTCATCGGGCGCCGGCCGGTTTCAGGATCGTGTGCCTGGGAGGTTCCACCACTGCCGGCTGCGAGCCCGAGCAACCCGCGTATCCACGGTTGCTCGCTCAATTGCTTCGGGACCATGCTCAGGACCTGAAGATCGAGGTGGTGAATCTCGGCGTGGCCGGCTGGAACTCGGCGGACAGCCTGGTGGCTGCAGCCTTGTGGCTTGGGCATCTGCAGCCGGATGTGGTGACGGTGCATCACGGATTCAACGATATCAATCCACGCCTCATGGCCGAGTATGTCCCTGATCTTTCCAGTTATCGCACGCGCATCGGCGGATACCGGTGGTCGCTGCTGGAACGGCTGGCGGCGCACAGTTCGCTTGCCGCCCTTGTCCTGGTGGGAGCGGCTGGTGAGGTTTCCTTGCTGGATACCTACATGGTGCGTCCGGAGAGTCGTTTCACCGATGACACCGGGAAGGGACCGGAGCGCGGAGTGACCTTCGAACGCAACCTGAGGGCAATCGTGGCGCTGGCGCGTGGCTGTGGCGCTGTCGCCGTGGTGGCCACCATGCCGTATCATCCGGACATTCCATACGAGTTTGGAGGATCTGATGCATTGCTGAGCCAGCATAACGAGACCGGTCGCCGGGTGGCCCGGGAGGCGGGTGCCGTATTGGTGGACATGGATCGGGAAATGACCGGCCGGCATGCCTGTTTCCGTGATCGAATCCACGTCGACCAGGAAGGCCATGCCATGAAAGCGCGCCTTTTGTATGATGCGATAGTGGACTATCTGCCCGATACGAGTCCCGCCAGAACGGCCGACCGTGCGATGGGCGGCGACCTTCCCTCCGCCCCGCAGCACCAGCGCCGGTAATGTCGGTGAGACCTTTGCCGTACCCGGCCGGTGTGTTATTGAAGCAACGGAGAGATGGTGGTCGTTCCACCGGGCAGGCTCGGTCATGAACCATCCTCGGCGAAGGAGGCGCGACTGCCGATGAGTTTTCCCTTGAAACGCAAGTTGATACTTCGTTCGATCCTTGTGGTGGTGGTCACGGGACTGGTGACTACCTGGACCGGGGTTCATTTTATCGGTGGCGGAATAGTCGGGGAGGTACAGCGGCGCGTCGAAATGGATCTGAATGTGGCGACGGAGGTTTTCAACCGGGAGGTCAATAACATCCGGATCGTCGTCCGGCTGATGGCTGAGCATCCATTCACCCTGCAATTGCTGGAAAGCTGGAGCGGGGAATCAGCCGCCGAACTGGCAGATGTCATGCACAAGGAGGGATTGGACTTCCTCAGCCTGGCCTCGAGCGAT
>JAFGDC010000481.1 GCA_016932295.1 candidate division CSSED10-310 bacterium | reverse complement strand
TGCCGGTGTTTTCGACGTCGTTCCAGGTGCAGTTCAGATCATTGTAACCGAGACTCAGCCACGAGAAGAAATCATAGAAGTCCACTGTATAGGTCTGGTTATGGGAATACCGGTCGACGATGGCCAGAGTGCGGTTGCCGGTGTTGGCCAGAACCGCGGTGGCGGCCATGTATCCCATGCCGGCGAATTCACCCGTGGCCGCGGTGGTGCTGAGCTGCAAGGCACCGCTGCATGGCGTCCCGGCGGCGCAGCCGAGGGCGCTCACGCCGAGCAGCACGACATCGCCGGTGCCGTGGAGGTCGTCCAGGTCACCGAGGGAGAGTCCGTAGGCGGTGGTATCCTCGGGCACATTGGCCAGGTTCATAGTGACCGTGTCGGTGAGATCGGGATCGACGGTGAAGTCGGCGTTGTTCGTCGCGCCCATGATGGTGATATCCAACAAGTCAATCTCCTGCCAGCTCATCAGCGGAATGATGTCCGCCATGCTGCCGCCGCCTTCGAGAAACGACAGCAGGTCTGAAGTGCCGATCCGGCCGGAGATAGCTTCAAGCGTGTAACCGCCGGTGGGAAGATAGAGGTAGTAGTGGTTCTTGTTGATTTCGACGAAAATCTCCCATTGCTGGGGAATGAAGATGTTGCTGGGAACGTCGACCTCGTTGCCGAGGATGGTCATGGTTTCGTTGGGACCGATAAGGGAACTGATATCGAAGCTGAGGATCATCTCCAGCGACAGGGTCGGGGTGCTTATGGCCACGTCCACCCAGCCGTCACCGGCGTGGAACAAGCCGTTATTGACGTCGATTCCATTCACGTAATCACCGACCTGACAGGTTGCCGGGGTGATTGGAATGTGGCTCAGGGGAATGATCAGGTCATCTGCATCCACATCGACCACGGAGAAATACACATAGCCCGTCATACCGGCGGTGACAGTGATGGGTCCGGTCAGTTGCGGATGCGAGAAGGCGGCCAGGCCGTCGCCGTTCGTCACGGCCGTGTTGCCGGGGAAGGGATCGCCTTCGGCATTCCCGGCCATCACGAAGGCACCGGTGAGAGGTGTGCCGGTATCGGCGTCGATGACCAGTACCGACAGGAACCCGTTGATCGGATCGCCGCCGGTGCCGCCGCCGGGATCGGTACGCAGTCCCTCGAAAGGTGAATAAGGAGGAGGCGCTTCCGTCCACATCGCCATGGCCGGGACCACCATTACCAGTGCGCTGAGAAGTGCCCACACACAGATGAGATTTTTCATGCTACCACCTACCTGCACCTGCCACCACCTGGGGGTTGAGTGTTCTGAAAAGTGCTCTCGCCATCCGCCGGGCTCGTACCGGTGCGTACGGCGTTCGAATCCTGGTCCTCGCTTGACAATCGAGGATGTACCACACTGCCGTGCGCAACGCAACGGCACGATTCCAGCGCCTGTCAGCCGGCTCGACTACATGTTTTCCCAGAGTTTCCTGTCCAGGGTGACCAGGGCTTCTTCGGCTGCCGACCTGATGGCCGGATGCCTGCTCCTGGTGGCCTGGATGATGCGTTTGGTGGCCTTGTGTCCGCCGATTGCCGCCATGGCGTGCAGCGAGGCGATGGACACCTTGATCTTGCGTTCGTTCGGGAAGAAGTACATATCCTTCATTATACGGGAAAGCGCTCCGATGGCTTTTTTATCGCCCAGTCTACCGAGGGCATGGCAGATGTCCGAGCGGAACGCGTCATCCTCTTGCTTGCGGAAGGGTATCCGTTTACTGATTATGCCGGTGAGTGCCTTGACGGCCGCCGCGCCACCGGTGCGTCCCAGGTACGTGGCGGCCAGCCGCTTGACGGGCAGGGCTGAATCCTTCAACGCCTGGATCAGCAGTTGCTCGGCATCGTGACCGCCGAGATTGCCCAGTGCCACCACCACCTCACGGCGCACCTGGCTGACCTTGTCATCCAATAGCGCGCCAACCGCCGGCACAACCGCCCGATCGCCTGTCTTACCGAGCACCATGCACGCATTGCGCCGCAGATACCAACTGTTGCTCCGCAAGCCGCGCAGCAGATAGGGTACAGCCGGTTTACCCATGTCTCGCAACAGGTTGCATATGCGGTACCGCAGCGAACGCTTCGTATCCACCGCCAGCATTTCCACCAGTGGTTGAATGGCCTTATCGCCGAGGTTCTTCAAGGAACTGGCGCTCTCCTCGTGGAGATACTTGTCCTGAATCAGTTTCACCAGCGCGCTCACGGCATTCTCATCACCGATCGCGCCCAGTGCCTGTGCGGCGATTTTTCGCTCCAGAGGGGAACGGGTGGAATCGTCCTCGAGCTGATGCGCCAAAGCGGCGCTGAGTTGTCCGGCCATTTGCGCCAACTGCCTGGCACGGAGAATCTTGGCCAGTTTTTCCATGGTGGCGGCCAGGACCATGTACACTTCCAGGATGTCCTCGCTCCGCAACCGCTCGGTATAACTTTCGACAATCTCACCGAGCGGTTTTTCCCTGGTGTTATAGACCAGTTCCTCGGCGATCTGGCGCATGGCCTCGATTCCCATCCGGCGGATCTGGGGTGAGTCGTCCTCGATGGTGAGCCGGTACGGATGGATCACCTGGCCCAGTAAGCTGTCTTCGCCATTAATACATATTTCCTTGATGACATCCTTGGTCTCGTTCAGAAAATCCTGGTGGAGAAGGATCAAGGGATCGCTGTCTTGAAGCTGCTCCAGCAGTTTCATCACCTTGGAGTTGGCCAGCGCCTGGATGGTGAGGATGAACTTGATATCGGCGATGGGGACGCCCGCCTCACCAAGGTTTATCCTGATTCTCTCAACCAGTTCATGGCGCGCATGTTCACCGTCGGACAGGGTGTTGCGCACGAAATGATCGAAGTTTTCCCTGGCGCGGTCAAGAAAAAGGGAAAAAGCAGCGCCCTCGCGGTCATAGATGGCACGGATACTGTCGAAATGACGGCAATACAGGTCTACTTTACTTTCGATTCCCATCCCGGAACCATATGGCTGGATCACCTCCAGAATGGGTGAATCTGGTGCATGACCGGTAAACAGGAGCCCGTCGCGAAGCTCCGCGGGCAATTGTTCGAACACTGAACGGATCAGCCGCCGGCGCTCCTTCACCGCGCCTCTGCCCTTCTGTTCGAGCAGTTCGATATGGAGCTGCTCGAGTGCGCCCTTGGCGATTTCCATCTGCAATTCGAATTCATCCAGCGTGGGGGCTTCGGAACTGCCCACCCGCACCCTTATGTACTCGGCGATCTTCTCGGGTGAATCATGTATCAAGCCTTGCAGCCGCGCATCCTGGGGCAGCGACTCTGCCGCGCCGGGTTCTTCCGCTGAGTGCGGCATCGTGCCGATCACTTCGTCGTGCATCCCTTCGAACTGGATGTGATACACGCCGCCGCGCTTCATCAACACCTGCAGCCCACCCTGCAGTTTCAGCTCCGCCGGCTTCATGCACATGGTTCGAACGAAGCGCGATAACTCCTCGCGGTCGATCCCGGGAAGAAAGGTGATGGCCCGAACCAGGCGTTGTTTCAGCAGCTCGATGAAGGCGGAAAACTGGTCATCCGGATAGGGCAACGGCTGGTTGTTGACAAACAGCCGCCCCTCGAAATGCCGCACCGTCAACGCAAAGCCGCCAGCCTGAAACTCCGTCACTATGGCGTGTGCCGGTTCCAAGATGCGAACCACCATGGGATGAGTGGCGGGATATAAAGAATAACTGACCACACAACGCGTGAACAGTTTGACGAATTCCTTGCTCAGCCTGCTTAATTCCCTGGGTTCCCACTGCCGATACTGGGCGGTGGCAAGCGTCGTTTGCGTCGCTTCGGCAATGGTGACAGCCTCGATGAATCCTTGATCCAACAGTTCTTCGATGGCTTCATACAAAGTCAGGCAATCGAGCAACGGACGCTGCGCCAATGCCGTCAACACCTCGCCCGGCCGGCGGTTGTCCATGAGCCGGACCGCACCCGCCGACAACTGGCGCGGATCGGCGGTCTTTACCACCTTGTAGATGTATTCGCCGGGTTGCAAGCGCTCCGCCAGCTCCATCATCCGCTCCAACCGGCGCCGCCCGGCCTCGACATGAGCGCTGGGCTGTAACACCACCCCCTCGGTGGTCGCCACCTCGTCATCCTGCTTGCTCTCGAAGCAGTACGAACCATCAAGCCAGGTGAACGCCCCCAGGAAAAAAGCCTGCAGCCGCCGGTTTTCGAACTGGGTGAGTTCGTCGCGGCTGAATCCACCCTCCAGGAGCAACAGGTCAATGACCGAAAGATTGGAACGGACACTGGCGCCCTGAATCTCCTGTGCCTGCCTTCGCTCCAGCCGCCCCTCGCCGACCAGGTGATTCAACAAGTCGGGATAACTGACCTGAGTGCCTTCCGCATTCACCACCATGCCGTCCTTGAATACCAGGCGCAGGATTCGGTTGCCGTCCTCCAACGACAACACTCCCGTACGCTCCCGACCGGACAGCAAGGCAACGATATTCGCTATATTGTAGTCTTCCAGTTTACCCCTGAGCGCCATGCCGGACCTCGCTCACAGCCCACCAGTTCTGTGGAATTCGTTACATACTTTAACGAAAACTCGATGCAATTGCAACTGCATCACCACTTTTTCAGTGGCGAATCCCGGGGGTCGATCAATCGAAAGACAGTATCCAGCGCATCCCCATGGCGGTATGCTTGAGATCGCTCCCCGTCCCGCCAGTATAACCTTTCCTGAATCTGCATGGTTGACGGCGCCGGCCAAATCATGTAAAGGTTGCCCCGCATGCTCGCATTGCTGGTGTCGAGGGGCTTGACGACGGCGGTGTGGTCCCTCCCGGCGCGCCCGGCGAGGAATGTTCCGGTGGTTGACCGGTGCGGCGGGGGGCGGGCAGATGCAGTACCGCCAAGGGAGAAGACCGGATGAATTTTCTGAAAAAATTGTTGGGTGGGATAGGCAAGCCCAAGCGCGATATACACTTGGGTCGTAATGACGAATGCTGGTGCGGCAGCGGCAAGAAATACAAGAAATGTTGTATGGCGAAGGATGAACCGCTGCGTGCCAGGGAACGGGAGAAAGCCAGCCCGCGTTCCGGCGGCGGCATGTCCATGATGTAATCGATTTCCGCCGGCGACGATACAATGCAGTCGCCCGGCGGTCTGCCTTCAATGCTCCCCCACTGCCGGTCTCGTGCCGCTCACCACTTGTGGCGTCGACGCCATCGGTCGGTTCCGGAGACCACTCATCAAGCGTCCTTCAGCATCGATGTCCAGGTAGAGCTGCCGTGCAGGCGGCGTTTCGAATCCCCGCTTCTCCCCCGGGGTCAGGATAACCACCTCGATGTCATCACGGTCGAGCCGGTGCCTCACGTCCGGTTCCACCAGTTGGCGATGCAGCGCGGCGCGAAATGGCGATGCCATGATTTCCTGACCCAGTCTGACCACGACGAGCGCCCCGGTCGGCAATTCTCCGTCGGCGGACAGCGCCGCGGCAATCCAGGATGCGGGTGCCGATCCTTGGGTCGTGGTGAGCTGGACCGTGCGGCCGTCAACCTCGCCACGATTGTTGACGTCCAGGTACAGAACCAGGGAAGGTGATTTCCCCAGCCGCTGCCGCTCACCAGGCGACAGGATCTCGACCGTGAGATCATTCCTGCTCAACCGATATCGCACATTCGGTTCGATGAATTCTTTACTGAGGAGGTGGTGGAAGGGCGAGGTCATCATGTCCCGGCCCAGGCGGATGAGGATGAGAGCCTCGGGAGGCAACTCCCCTTCGGCTTCTGCGACATTGTCGAGAATACAGTGGAGCGGATCCAGGACATGCTGAACATTCAAGACCGACGACCGACGGACCTCGTGACCATAGAGCGGCGCGAGGCACGCCAGGCATCCGACCGCAACCATGAGGCCGGTGTTGTCTATCCGTTGCCGGACGAGCCGGCAGGCGGGAGCTATCAGCGCGGCGGCCGCGAGTGCCACGACCGGGCTCATGAAGAACACGTGTTTTGGCCCCAGGATGTTCATGTTTCGCATGCCGGCGGGCAGACGGAATGCGTTGGTGAGCAAGCCGGCAGTGAACATGATGCCCGCCGTTGCCGGCAGGGTGGCATCGATCCAGGAGAATGCCGCGCGGCGTTCGCTGATCAGCAGGTACAGTCCCGCGGCACAGGCCATCAGCACCAGTGTCGGTGGGTGGAACGAAAAACCTGCCGATGGTGAGACATGTAGCATGCCAAGAATGACCGCCACCAGTTCGGCGAGACGGAGCGGCTGCAGGCATGCCAGGTTTTCCATGACATATCTCATGATCGTGTGAAGATAGGTGCCGCAGAGCGCCGCGGCGCCCGTTGCGAGTATCCCCGCCAGGAGCAGCAGGTGGACCGGCCTTGGTTTGAAACGGTGCAGCAGCAGGGGAACGAGCACCAGGAAGTTGAATAAACCGTGCTCCCAGGAGATGGTGGACAATCCCGCGCACAACAGGCCGGCGCTGATGCTCCAGACGGTGGGATGGGGGAGATCGAATAACAGCATGGCGGCGAACAGGAACGCGGCCCACAGCGGTTGCCCGAGCTGGGGGATGAAACCGTAGGTCTCCGCCGAGCATGACCAGGCGGCCAATCCCATGGCGGCCAGGAAGGCGGCCATGCCGTCGTTCGTCCGCATTCTGATGAACAGCCAGAAGATTGCGGACATGAACCAGTGGGTCAGCAGGTTGACGCCGCGTAAGACTTGAGGATCGAGCGCCGTGAGCTGTTCAATGGTTTTGAACAGGAGGCGCATGGTCAGTCGGAGCGGTCTGGGCATGTCCGCCAGGGGGCCGATATAACGCACCACGTCGATGCTGATGGGCATGCGCAGGAAAGGCCAGGCAACCGCAACGTGGATGGCGAACAGAACGAAGAGAAGAAGCCATTCACGGGGTGCCGGCCACCACGGACGAACCGCGTCAAGGGTCTCTGGCTGGCGGCGGATGTCAGACAATGGCGGCTTCCCCCTTGTCCTCCGGGGTGAATGATGCATGATGCGCAGTCAATGTACCAGGAGATTCGATGAAAATGAAGATTTTCGTGCTCCGCCGGCGTGACCGGTAGCGCGGTGGATCGGCGGTGCAAATGGAGCGGGAGATTGGTATCGGGAGATTGATATGGAGGGATGGAGGTGATGCAGGAGAACCGCATGACGACGCCGCGCAGAACACGGTTGCCACTACGTTGCCGGCTGTCTATACTCCAAAGAACGCTGCCTGCGCAATGGTCGTTGCAGGCCGGTCAACATGTCGGTGAGACAAGGAGGCGCCAGTGATCCCCATCAGGGATAATGTCCGAGCCGAACGCTATCCCATCGTTACGGTCCTCCTCATCGCGGCCAATTCGCTCATGTTCCTTTTCGAATTCTCCCTGGGCTCACATCTGGATGGTTTTTTAACGGAGTACGCGCTTGTGCCCATGGTCTTCGTCGAGGCGATTCGCGCCGGCGCCTGGTTTACCGCGGGCCGGGCGATGCTGTGCAGCTTGTTCCTGCACGGAGGACTGCTGCACCTTGTGGGCAACATGTGGTTCCTGTGGATATTCGGGGACAACGTGGAGGACCGGATGGGCCGCCTCCGATACTTGCTGTTCTACCTGCTGTGCGGCGCCGGCGCAGCACTGGCGCAGGTAATGGTCCACCAGCGGTCGATGGTGCCCAATGTGGGCGCCAGCGGCGCCATTGCCGGCGTGCTGGCGGCTTACATGGTGTTCTATCCCACCGCGCGGGTGTACACGCTGGTGTTCTTTTTCTTCTTCTTCGATGTGGTGGCGATCCCCGCGCTGTTCTTTCTCGCCATCTGGTTCCTGTTCCAACTGGTATTCGGGCTGGGCAGCCTGCAGGCTGTCTCCGCCCAAACCGGCGGCGTGGCCTGGTTTGCTCACGTGGGTGGATTCGTCTGCGGCTTCATCCTGGGTCCGCTGCTGAGCTTCAGGCGCCGCGCCAGGCGTCGGCAGGTCTACAAGGATGAATTCAGACCGTGGTGAGTGAGGGGAGGCTGTTATGGAGGAGTTCATGCCCGGTTTGAACGGGTTGTTCTGGATCTTTCTCGTCTTTGTCATGGTCTATCCGGCCATTCAGAAGCGCATCCTGGAATCCAGCCGGCTGCGACTGCTGCGCCGGCTGGAGAAACGGCGCAACTCGCGGGCCATCGCCCTGGTCCATCGCCAGGAGACAATGACCTTCCTGGGATTCCCTTTGATGCGCTACATCACCATCGAGGATTCCGAGGAGATCCTGCGGGCCATCCGGATGACGCCGCCGGACATGCCGCTGAACATCGTTCTGCATACTCCCGGCGGCCTGGTGCTGGCCACCGAGCAGATCGCCAACGCACTGCTCCGGCACAAGGCGGAGGTCAGTGTCTTCATCCCACACTATGCCATGTCAGGAGGCACCCTCATCGCGCTGGCCGCGGACAGAATATGCATGGATGAGAACGCCGTACTCGGGCCGCTCGATCCCATCCTCGGCGAGTATCCCGCCGCTTCGTTGCTGCGGGTAGCGCAGCAGAAGGAGCGCGCCGACATGGATGACAAGACGCTCATCATGGCGGATCTGGCCGGCATGGCCATGCGACAGATCAAGGTGAGCGTCCAGGAAGTGCTGAGAAAGCATCTGGACGAGAAGAAGGCGGTGGAAGTGGCGGCGTTGTTGACCGAAGGTAACTTCACTCATGACTATCCCATCAGGCTGGAACAGTTGCGGGGTTGGGGATTGGAGGTGTCCACCGAGATGCCCGAAGAAGTCTACCAGTTGATGAATTTATTCCCCCAGGCTTCGACCAACCGGCCTACCGTGCAGTACGTACCGTTCCCCTATCCTCCGGTCAAGAAACCGGCAGCACCGCAAAAGTTCAGAGGGAAGTAGCCGCCGGCCGAATCAATCCAGGTTCTTCTCCATAATGATCACCACGTTCCTGTGATGCTCGCGTTCCCATG
>JAFGDC010000480.1 GCA_016932295.1 candidate division CSSED10-310 bacterium | reverse complement strand
GGCGCTGGCTGCGTGATGCCGGACACGAGTCGCACATCTTCTGTCTGCAGGCCGATCCCGGCGTCGCACACACGGTGAAATCATGGAAGGAATTCCCGGCGCATGACCGGCCGGACAGCCTGACCATCCTGCACTACGCCCTGCCGTCGCCGCTCAACGGTCTACTTCGCGGCGCCAGGGGCCGCAAGGCCATCATCTATCACAACATCACGCCGCCGGAGTTCCTGGTGGGATACGGCGAGGAACTGGCGCACATCGCCAGAGAAGGCCGGCGCCAGTTGCGGGAACTGGCGGGAGACGTGGACCTGGCCATGGCGGACTCGGAGTATAACCGCCGGGAACTGGTGGACCTGGGCTTCCCCCGCTCGGCGGTGCTCCCCATCTGCTACGATTTCCCGAGGCTTGATGTGCCCCCCCGGCCGGTGTTGATGAAGATGTTCGAGGATGATTTCACCAACTTCCTCTTCGTGGGACGGGTGGCGCCCAACAAGCGATTCGAGGACCTGATCCGGGTGTACGCATGCTACAAGCGGTTCGTGCGGGAGCGCAGCCGGTTGTTCCTGGTGGGCTCGTTCCGTGGCTTCATGAAGTACTATCATCAACTGCAGGGTATGCTGGAGGCGCTCAAACTGGGGGATGTGTACTTCACCGGGCACGTGGAATTGGACGAGATGGCCACCTATTACCGTTTGGCGCATGTGTTCCTGTGCATGAGCGAACATGAGGGATTCTGCGTGCCGCTGTTGGAGTCGATGCACCTGGAGGTGCCTGTCGTCGCTTACGATGCCGGCGCCGTGGCGGGTACACTGCGCGGCGCGGGAGTGCTGGTGCGGCGCAAGGACCCGGAGGTGGTGGCCGAGTTGTGCCACATGGTTTATGCTGATGCGCACTTGCGCCGTCGCCTCGTGGCGGGCCAAACACACGCTGTCGGGGCATACGGCGAGGCGGAGGTCCGAAGCCTGTTCTTCCGGTTGCTGGAAGAACCGCGGTGAACGGACATGGAGGTCCGGGGCCGCTGGTGCGGAACCAGAAATGACGCCGTGAAAGGCTTCCTGACAGGCGCGGCGAGTGGCGACGGACGTTGACATGAAGGGAGACACCATGAGGACGCGCAGATTGGGATGGACCGGGCTTGAATTGTCGGTCATCGGCCTGGGCACCTGGGCCATGGGCGGCGGTGATTGGGCGTACGGCTGGGGACCGCAGGATGAAGCTGATTCCATCGCGACGATCAAACGGGCGATGGCTCTCGGCATCAACTGGATCGATACGGCAGCGGCGTATGGGTTGGGCCGTTCCGAGGAAGTGATCGGCAGGACGCTGAAGGGCATGAGCGAGCCACCGGTCATTGCCACCAAGTGCGGGTTGTTATGGAACGATGACGGCTCCGTCTACGGGTATCTGAAGCCGGAGAGCATCCGCCGCGAAGCGGAGGAAAGCCTGCGGCGCCTGGGAGTGGAACGTATCGACCTGTACCAGATCCACTGGCCCAATCCACCGGAGGATATCGAAGGCGCCTGGGAGATGCTCCTGCGGCTCGTGGATGAAGGCAAAATCCGGTACCCGGCGGTCTGCAATTTCCCGGTTGCGTATCTGGAGAGGATTCGGCGGCTGGACCCGCCCGCCTCTCTGCAGCCGCCATACAGCATGTTGCAGCGGGATACCGAGTTCGACCTGCTGCCCTATTGCGCGACTCACCACATGGGAGTGGTGGCGTATAGTCCCATGGCTCGCGGCATGCTCACCGGCGCCATGACGGCGAAGCGGCTCGCCATCCTGCCGGAGAGCGACCATCGACGCAATGACAGGCGGTTCCGACAGCCCATGCTTGGAATCGACCTGGCGCTCATCGAGGATCTGAAACCCATCGCCAGGGACAACGGCATGAGCCTCGCCCAATTGGCCCTCGCCTGGGTGCTGCGGCGACCCGAAGTGACCTCCGCTATCACCGGGGCGCGACGGCCGGAACAGATCGAGGAAACGGCCGCGGCAGGCGGAATTGAACTGCCGGACGACGCGGCGCGGACGATCGACGAGCTGCTGGCCGAACGGGAACGGCGCATGGCAGCGGCCATCGAGGATTACTCACCGCGCACATAAGCATTCCGGAGCGGCACTGAAGGGTCGATGCCGCCGCGTTCGTTACGATCAGATTTCCACCAGCTCCCGCGCCATGGTCAGGGCCATCAGCGCCTTGCAGGTGTGCAGCCGGTTCTCGGCCTCGTCGTACACCACCGACTGCGGGCCATCGATCACCTCGTCGGTCACCTCGTTGCCACGGTCGGCAGGCAGGCAGTGCATGTACACCGCCTCGGGAGAGGCCAGCTTCATCATCTCCGCATCACAAATCCAGGACTTGTATTGCGCGGCGATGGCAAGCGACTCCTGCGGCTTCTCACCCATCAACTCCAGGCTACCCCAGCTCTTGGGATAGACCACGTGGGCACCCTCGAACGCCGCTTCCATGGTGTCCGCAACCTCGAACTTCACTCCCGCTTCCCTGGCATTGGCCTCAGCCTGCGCCATGATATCGGGCATGAGCTTGAACTCGGGCGGATACGCCAGGGTCACGTCCATTCCGAACCGGGTCATGAGGGTGATCAGGCCCTGCGGCACCGACAACGGCTTTGCATAACTGGGCGCATACGCCCAGGACACGGCGATCTTCCGGCCACGCAGGTTCTCCCCGAAGGTCTCCTGGATGGTCATGAGATCCGCCAGGGTCTGGCAGGGGTGATCCACATCGCACTGCATGTTGAGCACCGGCACATCGGCCCACCGGGCTATCTCGCGGATGTAGGTGTTGCCCATGCCAGGAATCAGGTCGTGCCGGATGGCAATGCCATGCCCGTAGCGCGACAGGATGATGCCGGTGTCCTTGGGGCTCTCGCCATGGGAGATTTGCAGGTTTTCCGGATTGAGAATGTGGGCGTGACCGCCCAACTGGGTCATACCAGCCTCGAAGGAGTTGCGCGTCCGGGTGGACTTGTCGAAAAACATGGCGAACAGGGTCATATCCTGCAGGTAACGGTGCGGCACCCCCTGCTTGAACATGGTCTTGAGCTTTGCCGACAACCTCAGGGCCGCGTCAAGCTCCTCACGCGACCATTCCTGGGTAGTGATGTAATCTTTACCTCGAAGATCCAATGGGCTCACTTTCATCCTCCTGAAGTGTTCAAATCGATCACGGTGCACCGGACAGAAAGCCGGGCAACATGGAATAGAAGGCCATGGAACAGACCAGGTCGTGAATGATCACCTAATCCGCGGTGGTATGGGCATGCGCTTCGATTCCCGGACCGAAGCCGTTGGTGGGAATCCCCAGCCGCCCCATGAAGTCGACACCGTTGGTGGGAAACACCCATTTCCCGGCCGGTGATCGGGCAGCAGGGTGGGCAGCTCTCGCTCGGAATGGCAATGCCGTCGCGCAGAAAACCAGCCACCTGTTCCTGGTCGCCCTCCGCCTTGGCCAGTTCCCGCCAGGGATTCATGTTAAGCCGCCGGCAATGAGTTGGTCCCTCATGTGAGCGAATTCCGGGTCGATACGCGCTGGTTCGCCAACCGCCTGCATGGCACTGGC
>JAFGDC010000479.1 GCA_016932295.1 candidate division CSSED10-310 bacterium | reverse complement strand
GGATTACCGAAGCCACGGCCATAACCGCGGTTATCACCATTGACAACGCCACCGGAAAGCGTGCCGTCCCGCGCTCCCGAGGCTCGTTCACAAACCCTGCGCCTCCAGCGCCTGCATGCGCATCCGGGCGGCCTGACCAGGATTGTGAAGCCGCCGGTATTCCTCCATCGCGACATCATATTTGAACGCCTGATAGGCGCGATCAGCCCTGATCAACGTCATGCAATCCTCCGTGTAAGTATCGATCCGCTCCAACACGTCCGCATCCAACTCCAGCAGGGTGACGAAGATATCCAATCTTCGCTTGATGAAACCGAATTTCTTCCACGCCTCATCGATTTTTCCATCCTCGTAAAAACGGATCGCTTCCTCGAGGTTCTTGAGGATCTGGTCACGAACCCTGGTTTTGATCGCCTCCAGTTCGTCCTGTTGAATGGCTTCGATATCAGAGGCAAGCGCATCACTCAGGGATTCCGTGCCATCGTACAATTCACTGTCGGTGGCAATCATCGCCCATTGCTCCAACGCCGCCTGAAACAGGCGAATACCAAGGAAACGCCTGATATTTTCCAGGTGCGTGGCGATCACCCGCTCCCGCACTTTGTCGATGCTGTCAATACGAGATGAAAGGTTGATCTGTTCTCCATGCCACACTACCTGAAGCCGATCCTCCTGATCCTCCGGCAGGAGTTCGAGCATCCAACCGCGGACGATGGCAAACAGCCGCAACCGTGAATTGTATGCGCTGAGCGGCAGTTCATCGATTTCCATCATGGTGGTCCGGATCCGTTCCAATGTCGACAGCCAGACCGCCAGGCGCGACCGGGCAGCCGCTTCGCCGGGCTCGCCGCCATCCGTGAAGCCGTCCGCCAGGTTGCGCCCCAATTCCTCCGCTTCCTCCACCCTGCCGGTGCGGATCAACTCTTCCATCGTCCCCATGACTTGCGCCGTATCGCGCTCCTGCAACTGCTCCAGCTTCAGCTCCAGCAGCGTGTATTCCGCCTGCGCGCAGACAGGCATGGTGCCGCCCCCCGCCACCTGGTACCGCTCCAGCTTACCCGCGCGAAGCACTTGCGCCGAAGCAGCTATTCGATAGTTGCCCCGCGGTAGGAACACCTTCAGCTCGCCGGTGGTATCCGTGGTGTATTCACCCCCCGACCGGTCCATGTATGGCCTGCCCTGACTGTCAAAAATGGTGATTCTGACGCCACCCGCGGCTGCCACGAGTTCGTACAGGTCCATACCTTCCAAGTTGCCTATCCTGCAACGTATTTCAATGGAACCCATGCGATTCAACAGGTCCAGGGGAAGGAGCGGTATATTGAGCCAGTCAGCCACCAGCACAGCACCCGCCAAAACGACGACGGGTACAACCACGATGATCAGGCAACCCGTCTTGAGTCGTTTTTTCATGTCCGCATGTCCGTCACACCCGGATGATTGATGAGAAACCTGAAAAGCTCCGCTTCCACGGCGAGACCTGCATGCACGTTCCGATCCAACAACCGCCTGACAGCCGCCAGGCATTCCTTGAACGCGGCCAGGCCGCTCTCGTCATAGAGTTCAAATCCGTCGCGCAGGGTATCGAGCCGATCCGTGAAAATGCACTGTTCAATCCTCTCATTGTTGATCATCAACAGATCATGGCACCAGATGGTGAGGATCTCCAGGCCGAAGTCGAGATTATCCTCCTGCAACAGGTCGGAGAACAGAAACACCGTCTCCGGCCGGCGGGGATCGATCCCGCGGAACCGTTCCAGAATTCGGTCGCGCAGCCCGAGGTAGCCCTCCCAATCGCGGCTGAGAGCATACCCAAGACTGCCGCCGGACATCGACGCGATCATCCGCGCGCGATCGACGGAGACACCCAACTGGGTTGCCAGAAAGGGCGCAATGAGACGATCGTCCAATGGAGAAAAGGAGATCTGTCTGCACCGTGATCGGATCGTGGATACCAGACGATCAGGATGAGCGGTGACCAGGACCAGCGCAGCGTGGGAAGGCGGCTCTTCGAGCGTTTTCAAGAGGCAGTTCTGGGCCTCCTCAGGCATCTTGTCGGCTTCATCGAGGATGAACACCTTGTGATTCCCGAGATATGGTTTCACTGCGATGGACCGTTGGACGGCCGCGCGGATCACACCGATTTTCATGGATCTGAAATAGGTTCCTGGTCCGATATCCGAATACAGCGCGTCAGCCGCACGCCGCGCCAATTCCTTCTTCAATGGTATCCGCTCCACTGCTTTCTGTATGCGTTGCAGCGATGGAACCGTATCAGACTCGGTGGTGAAAACGTGGGCGGGATTCCGGAACACGGCATCGAGGCGGTCGCTGCCTGACCGGTTTGGAATGGGCGGCAGCAGCAGTTCCGCCTTTTCCATCTCCGCGTAAGCATTGCTGATATCCTGTTCCGTGATCCGAACCCCGGTGACGCTATCGCGGCCGCCGGTGCCGCCGATGCATTCCATCAGCGCATTGCGTGTGTACCATAACGGTCCGCGGATATCTGACAGTACCATGATATCGGCATGGGTCGTGAAAGGATCCATTGCCATCCGGCAGGATCTGCACTCCCCGCAGCCGGTCCCCCGGTCACAGGTGAACAGCCTGGCCAGTTCGAGAGCGATGGTGCGCTTACCCACACCCTCGGGACCCACCAGCATGTAGGCATGACCCGCACGGTGCTGGCGGATCGTACGTTCCAGCATCCGCACCACGCGCTCGTGCCCGATGATCGATTCAAACGCCATGCCGCACCATGTTGCGATCGGGTTCCATCAGGCCCAGCAGGACACGTTCCAGGTACATCACGGGATCCGAGCCGCCGGATTTGGCGGCGAGATCGATTTCCGCAAGGTCTATTAAAAAGCGGATCATATACTTCAACCTGAATTGACTCACCTGTTCGAACAGACGCTGTATCAGGAACGGATGCAGGCTGACGAACCAGGCTTTCCGGTCCACGTGATTGGTTTCACTCCAAGCCTTTAAGGCGGGCAGGCAGCCCCTCGTGAATTCATTGTACCGCATACGCGGCTGCCATTCCCTCATGAATTCCTGCTTCAGTACGCCATGTGCCTGCAGCATGAACCTGATTTGCCGGTGCAGCATCCGAACCACCTGGAGAATGTGCGTACCGGAATCCAGTATTCGGTTCAAAAGCTCAAGTGTCTTTTCACGCTCCATGGCCACCAGGGCATCCACCAGCTCGAAGATGACCTCGGTTCTTGACTGGGGAACAACCGCGGCGACATCCTCGGTGGAAATCCGTCCTTTCCCACCGACATACGCTGCCAGCTTGTCCAATTCGGTCTTCAGAGACCACATGTCGCCATCAACCCGTTGGCGGAGAAGCTGAAACGCCTGGAGATCCAACCTGACGCCCAGTTCTCCGGCGATCTGAGTCACCCACGGAAAACTGGGATCACGATCGGGATCTCCCGGATGATAGGTATCCATTCCGGCAATAGTCACCACTTCGCCAGCATCGCGACAGGCGACAAGGAGCTTGTTCTTCTCCGGCAGCAGTTTGTGACACTCTACCACGAGACATGGCGACCGTTTCCCACGGGAACCCGCGGATTCCGCCAGCCACTGGACAATGGTTTCGACGAGCGCCCCGCCGCCCCTGGCCGATGGCACCAGTCCGCGCAGATCGATGGTGACCGATGCCACGAACAGGGAGAGGGATCCAAGGGATACGCGCAGCTCGGAGGGATCAAGTTCGACCGCATCGAACACGGTAATCCCCAGCGATCCTCCATCACCGGCGAGCCCTGTCAACGCACGGTTGGCGATTCGCCTGATGAGATACTCATCCTCTCCTGTCACCAATACGACCGGTGGACGCGCACCCTCCTCCAGTTTCTTCACGATACGCTTCATCTGTTCGACTGTGTCTCTCATGCATCTTCCCCAGGGCAATCGGCATGCGGTTCAGCAGTTCCTTATATAGCAGCGGCGGCTGATCATGCAAGGCGGACGAGGTCCGAGCCAACAGCCACCAGACCCCGAATCCCCCGCCGACTTTTTTATCGTATTGAATAAGCAACACAATTCCCGCCAGTCCTTTCACCGCCATTGGCGGAAGAGGGAGCCGCCGAAAGCCGGCTGCCAGGTCGCGTTGAATGCACCACTCAGAAGCGATCGATGTTCACTCCGGGGAATATTGTGGGGAAGGCAGGGAGACTACTTGCGCATGCG
>JAFGDC010000478.1 GCA_016932295.1 candidate division CSSED10-310 bacterium | reverse complement strand
GACTGGATGCCGGTTTCGCGGTTCCTCGCGCCGCTTGTTCCCCTGCTGGCATGGGGTGCCGGGCAGGCCCTGGCGCGGCTGGGTCACGGGCGCGCCGGCACGGTTGCGGCAGGAGTGCTGGCCATGTTGATCACCGTGTTTCAACTCCTGCCGGGAGTCCCTTACTGGTCCGATAGCCCACTGCTGCTTCACCGGCAACCGGATGTCCTGCGTGAACTGGGGCTCTGGCTGCGGGCCAACGCCCGACCGGATGCCGTGATCGCAGTGGTTCCAGCCGGTAAGATACCGTTTTACTCAGGTCTCTACACAATCGATATGCGCGGCCTGCTGGACAGGCACATCGCCCGTCAGCCGTCCAGTCCGGGCGGACTGGCGGGGCATGAGAAGCGAGATCCCGATTATGTGCTGTCCCGGCACCCCGACTATATCATCACCACCGGCGCGGTTATGAAGCCCGCGGCGCAGCGGGACTACGAGGGTGCGCCCGTCATGGTGCTGGACTCCTATCCCATCCTCAATCGCCCGGAATTCAGACGCTGGTACAGGCCTCACCGGATCATGATGGCCGAAGGTGAAAAGGATCTCATGCTCTACGAGAGGATTCAGGAGTGACGTCATGATCGGGTCAGCCCGCCGGATATCGCCGCCGCCCGGCGATGCGTTGTCCGTGGCATCCGCCGCCACGATCAGCCGGAACCGGAGGAATCCCCTTCGCGTGGAGGTTGCAGGGTGATGGCTGGCATTGGCGCTGCACTGGCGGCAATGGGCGGGACCGGGCTGGGCACGGTGATGTATGCCCATTTCATCGAGCCGGCGGCGATCGGGCTGCGGGTGTACCGGCTGCCGGCAGCGGGCTTGCGTCACGATCTGAGTATCGCGCATATCTCCGATCTTCACCTGCGCGACGACCGGTACTGGCGGCGCAAGCTGGTCAAGACCAGGGCGATTTTTTCCTGTCTGGCACCGGACCTTGTCCTGCTGTCCGGTGATTTCCTGGAATGCGACAACGGGTTGCCGTTGCTGGAGGATCTGCTGTCCAGGCTGGCGCCGCGGTTCGGCATGTTCGCTGTCTGGGGCAATCACGATTACTACCATTATTCCTTCTGGCATCTGTTCGCGCCCCTGGTTCACCAGTCTCGGGACCGCGACCATGAACACCTGGCGGAAAGGATGACGGCGGCCGGGGTGACGATCCTTCACAATCGGTGCGTGGCGCTTGACACCTTCGCCGGCCGGCTGGCCCTCTTCGGAGTGAGCGATTGCTACAGCCACAAGGATGACCTGCCGCGAGCCATGGAGGATCCACCGGCGGCGGATTATCGGATCCTGTTGACCCATTCGCCGCAGCTCGTGAACCATGTGCCGCGGGATACCGTCGATTTGCTGCTGGCCGGTCATACCCATGGCGGTCAGATCAGGCTGCCGGGTTGGGGCGCCCTGGCGTCCCGGTCGGACCTGCCGGCCCACATGATCCGCGGCTGTTTCATGCGGAACGGCATGACGGTGATCATCGGCAATGGACTGGGAGAGGGACGGTTTGTTCCCTTCCGGCTGAACTGCCCGCCGGAAGTGACCTGGATCCGGCTTGCGGCGGCGCCGTCCGTCGATGCGCGAGTCCGGTGACGATGCGCCTCCGGTGCAACGCACATCCCCGGAGCGCATCGGTACGATGATTTGCTATTTTACCAGCGCAACGGATAAAAAAATGGCACGGGACCGGGATGCGTCCGGTTGAATACGAGGGAGCGATTGTTCATGACCAGATCCGGTTACATCATGGTGTTGATCACACTGGCCGTGTTGATAAGCGCCGTCAACACCGGCCGCAACTTGTTGTACCTGATGTTCGTCATGCTGGTGAGCCTGCTGCTGGTATCGCTGGTGTTGCCAGGATTGATGGTCCGTCGCCTGGCGGTGCGGCGGAAAGCGCCCGAATTCGCCGATCAGTTTCAGCCGGTGGATTTCACCGCTGAACTGGAGAACGGCAAATGGTTGCCGGCGGTCATGCTGCACTTGACGGACGGCAACGGCCAGGGTTCCATCATGACCCTGGAGGAGGTAGCCGGCGGCGCTGAAGTGCGATTGATGTATTCGCGCGTGTTTCAAGAGCGCGGTCGGCATGAGTTGCTGCCGCTGCAGGCCCGGTGCGCGTTTCCATTCGGTTTTCGGGAGCGGCGGGTTTCTTCCGGTGAGACGTCCACGGTCATCGTGTACCCGTACTACAAGAAAGTGTATACGCTGCCGCAGGCGTTGCTGGAAAGTCGTGACGACACCTTCACCACGGTGGTGAAAAAACCTGGCGAGGGATTGAACTTTTTGTTTGTGCGCGAGTATCGGCCGGAGGACGGAATGCGGCGCGTGCACTGGCGCTCCTCGGCGCGGCGTGGTCGACTGATGGTCAAGGAATACGAGCAGGACGGTAAGTATCGGTACCTGATCGCGCTGCAGCCGGATCCCGGGAACAGGGAGCGCTACGAGTTGGGGGTGCGCATTGCGGGGGCAATGGCGGAATATCTTCTCAGCCGGCACTACGGAGTGTTCGTGGTCCCCACCCACGAGATTCCACGGCTGGCGGATCCG
>JAFGDC010000477.1 GCA_016932295.1 candidate division CSSED10-310 bacterium | reverse complement strand
GCTGTAGCCCAAGACGGGCAGGGCACCGGCGGAGAGATCCGGTTTGGCTTCCCTGGAAATGGTGCCGTCGCTGTAGCGCAGTCTCAGATCGGTGAAAACGTAAGCGCCCAGGAGGCTGGCATACACCTGGCTGCCGTCCTGGTCGGCGAGGCAGGCGGGATTGTGGAACACGGCGGACAGATCGGGACATTTGGCAACGATCCCCATGCGGGCACAGCGGGTGGTCCCGATGTCAAGATTCGTGAAACCGCCAGCCAGGGAAGAGGCCGGAGCGAGCAGGCTCATGCCCGCGCCGCAGCACATCAAAGCGAATAGAAAATGCTTCACTTACTGTTCCTTTCCCACCGCCATGCGCACCGCCATGGCGGCTCCGTCGTACACGTGGTGATTCGCGTTGCCGAGTATGTTTTCATTGAGCGATCTGAAGAATCCTGTCTCCTGCACCAAGAGATCCAGGGTCCTGAATGTTTGTTCATTGTCCCGGCATTCCACGCTGGATTCACCCCATTCGGCCGCGTGCAGCGCACCCATGGCTTCATGCCTGCCGATCCTGTGCAGGAACAGCTTGGGAATGGGGTAGAAAGACAGCTCGCTCGGTTTGGTCACCAGGATGTCGCTGATCCGCATGAGCCTGTTGGTGGCAAGGACCGCCGCGAAGTGATCGTGGTTGAAGCAAAGATGAATACCGGGCGGCATGGCGTCCTGCTCCCCGCTCCCCCATTGCAGAAGCTCCAGCAGCGCTTCCCAGCCTATGTGTTCCCTGAATGCCAGTCCCCTGGCGTGAAGCGCGTCCCGAAAATAGTCCAGGACCGCCTGGTGATCGCCGCAATTGATGAACAATGTGGCCTGCCCCTTGGTCACGATGGTTTTCAGGTGCGTGGCGCAGGCCATGACCAGTTGCCTCTGGGCACCGGCGCCGCCAATGGTGAAGAGCAGCCGGCGGCACCTGCGCCGCATCCGCTCGAGCCGAGCGGCCGTATCCTCCGCCAGGTTTGCGGTCAGCTCGTGATCCACGTAGCAACCCACCTGCCGCAAGTGTTCAGGGGGCAATCCCAGCCCGAGATAACCGGCGTACAACGACCGGCTCTGAACGAAATTCACCAGGCCGCGTGCATAGTGGATGGGAATGGGGGTGTTGTCCGGGATCATCTGGAACACCCTGCCAAAACCAGCCCGGGCGGCGATCAGGGCATTGAAGATATGGGAAGAGATGAGCGGCTGGTCGCGGTCCAGGTCACCCATGATCCGGCTGAGCAGTTCAGCCAGTCGTTCATTCAGATGGAAGGCGGCCCAGCCGCCGGAATCCGTAACGCGCTCCCAAACCTTGTCCAGAACTGGATTGGCATCCGATAGGCGCGATCCGAAAGAATAGTATTTCTCGATGAAATTGATGGCATCGCTTTCCGGTGAGGGGAAGGCGGCGAGGTCCAGCCAATAGGGCGTTATCCCTTGCGACAGTGCTTGCGAGACGATAGACAGCGCCATCCTGTAATGGCCGTAGCCCATGCGTATCGTGCCCACCAGGATGCCTTCGATGGAAGGACTGAGTTCATCGCCAGGGACCAGCAGTTTCAGTCCCGGGATGTAGGGGGAATCCACCAGGGCGAAGGTGGTGGGCCGTGAGTGACCGATAAGGAACCGCTTGCTGAGGTGGCCAACGAGCATCGATGCGGCCGTTCCGGATAGTGCCGATTCGGCGGGAATGAAATCGTCCCGATGGTCTTTGTCTGTCATGCTGATGCAACCTTTCGCGAGCGGGCGAACGCGATTCGTGGTGCCGCTGCCTGTTGGAGTATGGAATCCTCATTCTTAAACTACACGGCCAAACGCCTGTCAAGGGATTCGATCAGGTCTGAATCCCCGCCTGCATTCCCCGTGGTGGTCTACAGCCGCTTCTGCACAATATGTACAACAAGACCTGACAGTCGGTACCAGGCAGTAGCATCGTCAACCATGAATGGTGAAAGGAATGTCGGGAATAGTCCATGTATTCAGCAAGACAGTAAATGTGGAGAGGGATTCGGATCGGAACCTCACCATCCATGCATCGTACCGGTGCGGGCCTTCAGGCCGTCCCTCGGATGTGATCAGCCACGTCAACGCGGCGTTGGAATCGAGCTGCATTCGGCGCCGGGCGGCCGCCGCTCCACTGCAGCGTCGGCTTCGCCCCTGCCGGCGGTTGTTACCGGATGGGTCGATCTGTTAGGTTAGTCGTATACGGCGAGCGAAAGGAGTGTGAATGCAGGTCATACTGGCCGGCTTCAATATCGACCGCGAGGTGATAGAGGATCTCACCAAGGGACTGCACGTCATCAGGGAATCGGCGCGCCGCGGCCTGGAGTCGCCCACCAAGAGCCATCTCCGGCAGATCATCGAGACGGTTGATTTTCTCCTGTCCCGCCAGGATTTCACTCCGGAGACCATCTCGGCGGCCTATGCCAGGATCAGCCGCGATCCCCGGCCGGTGAACGAATTGCGGCGCGAATCCCGGCAGGAGATCAAGCGCGCCAGGCGGTCCAATCGATCGATTGTGTATACCATGGGGCACAGTTCCATCGCGGAGCATGCCGTCTTCAACTTCGATGTGCTCGGCGTGAGTCGCCTGATCCTCGAGCAGGTGCAGGCGCATCGACTCTTGTCGTTCACGGAGAAGTCCCAGCGCTACATAAAGCTGGACAGCGACTTCATCATTCCACGCGAACTGGACGGGATGCAGTTGCGGGACGAGTTCCTCTCGGCGGTGTTGGTTCAGTACCAGACCTATGAGCGGTTGTTCCCCGAGTTGACCGGCTATTTCAAACAGCTTGAGGTCGCGGAGGATGATGATCCCTATCAACAGGAAGCGCAATCCCAGGCGATGAACCGCGCCAAGGAGGATGCAAGGTACGTGCTCGGCCTGTGCGTCACCTCGCAGATGGGTATGACTGTTAACGCTCGTACCCTGGAAATGATAATCCGGCGCCTGCGCGCGCTACCCCTCCAGGAAGCCCAGGAACTGGCCGCCAAACTCTACGAAGAATCACATGCCGTCGCTCCGTCGCTGATTCGC
>JAFGDC010000476.1 GCA_016932295.1 candidate division CSSED10-310 bacterium | reverse complement strand
TTGCCGCCAGCGCGGCGGATCACACCGATACCACCTCGATGTCTTCGGAAACTTCCTTCCGGAGCAGCCGCTCCACGCCGAACTTCAGCGTCATGGTCGCTCCCGGGCAGTTGCCGCAAGCGCCCTTCAGCCTCACCTTGACCTGGTTCTCCTCAATCCCGACCAAATCAATATCGCCACCGTCCATTTGGAGCGAAGGCCTGATCCTGTCGATGGTCGCCCGTACCTTCTGTTCGTCCAACATCTCGTCCTCCTTGCATCGATTGGACCGTTTCACCGAAATAGAAACGGCTCCCTATTCTATATCCACCGCCAGGCCGTACGCAAACCGCCTTCATCGCCTACCCACCACCGGTGATTGGAAAGGGCGGTAGGCAAGCCGAGAGGGCGCATCTCATGGGTACGTCTCCATCTCCGGAGCATCAGGCGTTGACCAGAAAGCACTCTTCCTGCCAACCACAATCGATTTGATGGAAACAACCTCACGATCATCGAAAATCATTGTTTCCTATGGTGTTACAGCGTTCATTACAAGATTCGGGGTACGACCCCAACGGTACGCGCATGGCTCGGTCGGAGGGGCAGTGGATTTCGCTCACGCTGTGCTATAGTTCCGGTGACATTGGATCGATGACCTCACAGGAGGATGCGTCATGGCTCACAGAATCACCACGGACTGCATATCATGCGGTGTGTGCGAGCAGGAATGTCCGGAAGATGCCATCTCGGAAGTCGACGGCAGGTACGTCATCGATCCCGAGTTGTGCACCGATTGCGGTACTTGCGCCAGCATATGCCCGGTGGATGCATGCCTGCCGGCGTGAACCGCCGCCGGTCCCGGCGGTGACGCGCTTCCCCGCCGCCGTCACGAGTTCCCTCCCCGGCTGGTGCGCATCCTATGTTCGATGGGTGCTGGCGGGTGCACTGGCGGTGGCCGGATGCGCCTTCCCCGTTGTCAAGAACGATGCGTCTCCGCCACCGGCACGTTCGCGGCCCGGCACTCTCCTGTTCATCGCCGACCGTCCTGATACCGGTTACCGGGGAGCAGGCGCCTGTGCCAGGTGTCACCAGGCCGTACACGCCATGTGGAGCGACAGTTTTCACGCCGCCGCCATGGAATCGCTCTCCGGTGCTGAACAAACGAATCCTTCGTGCCTGCGTTGTCATGCCACCGGACCGCAACTTGCCGGGTCGGCCATTCACCCCGGCGTGCAATGCGAGGCATGCCACGGACCGGACTGTCCGGACAGCACCGGGCGCAACGCCGGTGACTGTGAGCATTGCTTTCTCGGTGTAGAATGTCTCCGCTGCCATACACCGGCGCGCTCGCCGAACTTCGATCCCACGACGTATCTCCGGAGGGTTCAGGAATACCATGAGACGCCATGAGCGAGTAAGCCGTCGTTTCCCGTTCACTCCGGCCGGTGTGCGATGGAACCGCCTGGCGCCGCTCTGGATGGCGCTCACGTCCGGAATGCTGCTCGCCCTTGCGTTTCCCAGGTGGGACCTGAGTCCATTGGCCTGGATAGCGCTTGTGCCGCTTTTCCACGCCGCCGCCGGCCGGCCGTCACGCCAGGCCTTCCTGCTGGGGTTCCTGGGCGGATTGCCCTGTTACATGATTTCCATGGCGTGGCTCACCGAGACCATGATCAATTTCGGCGGCATGAACCTCCCGTTGAGCTACATCCTGGTGCTGCTGCTGGCGTCTTACCTGTCCCTGTATATCGGCGCCAGCCTTGGACTGGCCACCTGGTTCAAGGAGCACCGCGGGTGGAGCATTACGTTCACCGCGCCGTTCTTGTGGGTCAGCCTGGAATTCATCAGGGCCAAGGCATTGACCGGTTTTCCATGGAATCTGCTGGCCTACACCCAGTATCGCGCGACGCCGTTGATCCAGATTTGCGACACCACCGGTCCATACGGATTGAGTTTCCTCATTGTCATGGTCAACGCCGCGGTGTACGAAGCGCTCACCGGTCCGGCGCGGCGCCGCTGGCGACCGCCGGTGGTCGCGTTTCTGGCAGTGGCGGCGGTCGCGACCTACGGCTTCGCCGCCCTCCATTCCCACCAACCCGGCGGCACCTCCATACCGGCGGTCTATGTGCAGGCGAACATTCCCCAGGATCAGAAATGGGACCCCGATTACCGGCTCGATATCATCCAACGGTACCTGGACCTGACCTCCCAGGCGATGGCCGCGGCGCCGGGCCGGCCGCCGCGGCTGATCATCTGGCCCGAGGCCGCCACGCCGTATTATTTCAGGTTCGGCGATCACCATCTGTTGGATGACGGCCGCACGTACAACCAGGCCGTGTACGATCTCATCCGCGAAGGGCCGGCCTGGCTTGTGCTGGGCACACCGGATGTCGATCCCCAGTCGGATGCCAATTACAACGGCGCCTTCCTCCTCTCGCCTGAAGGTCGGATCGAGGGGCATTACTGGAAGCAGCACCTGGTTCCATTCGGCGAATATGTTCCGCTCAGAAAAGTTCTCTTTTTTGTGGAAAAAATGGCGGAAGTGGGTGGTGACACTGACGAAGGAGACGCGGCCACGGTGTTCAACATCCCCGGAGTGCCGCCGTTTTCGGTGTACATCTGCTATGAGACCATCTTCCCGGATCTCCTGCGGCGCTTCGTAAAGAACGGCGCCGCCTTCCTGGTGAACCTCACCAACGATGCCTGGTTCGGAGGCAGTTCCGGACCTTACCAGCATTTCGCCATGACAGTCTTTCGCGCGGTAGAGAACCGGGTGCCGGTGGTACGGTGCGCCAACACCGGAATCTCCGGATCGTTCGATGCCTGCGGCCGGATTCTTTCCTGTTCCCCGCTGCTGACCACCGCGATCGGCCCGGTGGAGATCGGCGCCCCAGGACGTCCAACCTTCTATACTCGACACGGCGACATGTTTGCCGTATGCTGCTTGTCCGTTTGCCTGGTAATGACGGCGATAACCGCCTGGCGCCGGCAGCGGTTCATGTGGAGGAAAAAATGAACACCGAGATTCCGGTTCTCCTGAAAGACTATGCGGAACGCCTTTTGACGATTCGAGGTTATCTTTGACCTGCCTGGACTCGAGGCGGAATTAGAGGACCTGGGGAAACGCAGTTCCGCGCCTGACATCTGGAACGATCCACAGAAGGCGCAGCAGCTTTTCCGCGAGCGCTCGACGATTCAGAAGAAGATCGACATGTTCGAGTCTTTCAGCAGCCGGCTCGGTGATCTCAAGGCCATGGCCGAGTTGATGGAAGAGGATGTCAGTTTCGGCGACGAGCTGCAGCGCGAGTTCGACAAATTCTCGCGTGAGTTCGAAAATTACGAACTCGCCATGCTCTTGAGTGGTGAGAACGATCCCAACAACGCGTTTCTTTCCATTCACCCCGGTGCAGGCGGCACCGAATCGCAGGACTGGGCCGAGATGCTCTTTCGC
The DNA here is from genome assembly GCA_016932295.1 of candidate division CSSED10-310 bacterium. The sequence goes on along the minus strand of JAFGDC010000476.1, from coordinate 526 downwards.
ATGTTCACGCGGTATGCGGAGCAGGCGGAGTATGAGTTCGAGATCGTCGAGTACCAGCACGGCGACGAAGCTGGCATCAAGTCCGCCACCATACTGGTCAAGGGTGATTATGCCTATGGTTTCCTGAAGAGCGAGACTGGTGTGCATCGGCTGGTGCGCATATCGCCATTCGACGCCAACAAGCGGCGCCACACGTCCTTTGCGTCCGTGTTCGTGTATCCCGAGGTCTCCGACGATATCGAGGTGGAGATCGATCCGGGTGACCTGCGGATCGATACCTATCGTTCCAGCGGCGCCGGCGGGCAGCATGTCAATGTAACCGATTCGGCGGTACGCCTCACCCACCTTCCCACCGGCATCGTGGTGGCATGCCAGAACGAGCGTTCCCAGCATCGCAACCGTGACATGGCCATGAAGATATTGCGTGCGAGGTTATATGACAAGATGGTGCGGGAGCGGGACGACGAACGGGACAAGCTGCACGCGGGCAAGAAGGAGATCGCCTGGGGCAGCCAGATCCGCTCGT
>JAFGDC010000475.1 GCA_016932295.1 candidate division CSSED10-310 bacterium | reverse complement strand
GCGATGCCATCCATCAAACCGATGTAGACGGCGGCGGTGGCGACCGGTACCAGGCCGGTGAAAAACGCCGGAAGCAATGGGTAGATCAGTTCACTCGAGAAATCGGTGAACAAACTGACCAGTCCCAAATACAATACGTTTCCCGTGACCGCGCCGCGCCATTTTTCCGGCACCAATCCCGTTCGCATAAGAGTCCTCCGTGAGCATTGGAATGAAAACCGGCAACCAGTCTCGCTCCTGAATACCACGGCGCTGGCTTCAATACAATGAGAGTGGATGGTATAGTTACCGGCACAGCATCAACAAGGAGGCGGGTATGGAGCACCGGGGAGAGAACAGCGCCGGCCGCTGGCGTATCGAATTCGCGAGGCAGGTGGCGTGGTATTACAGCGGACACGAGGGGATCAGGATGATTCTGCTTGGGGGCTCACCCTCCCGCGGACTCTCGGACGACTATTCCGATCTGGATGTCGTGGTGTACTGGGAAGCAATCGATCTGCCATGGCTGGAGCAACGGCCCCTGGACACCGCCGGCGGTGACTTCGTCATGCTGCACAAGATGGGCGATGCCAGGATGCTGCTGGAAGAATACTACTTCGCTGACCTCAAGGTGGATCTCGGCCATGCCACCCTCGGTCTGTGGGATGAATGGGTGACCAAGGTGGTGGACAATCACGATCCCAACCCCCATCTGCAGAAAAGCCTGCAAGGATTCATCGAGGCTATCCCGCTGCATGGCGAGGCTGCGCATCGGCGCTGGTGTGACCGAATTCTGCCCTACCCCCGCCAACTGGCGGTCAACACCGTTCGTACAAACCTGCGCTTCTTCACTCGCGGCTGCTTGCTTCACCAGGGCCTGGAACGTGGCGACATGCTCTTCTTTTTCGATGGCATGTGCATGATGATGAAGCACCTGGTAGCCGTCTACGGCGGACTGAACATGATGTACCTGTCCACCATCGAGCCCCGCTGGATCGAATTCGAATTGTCCCGGATGATCATCAAGCCTGCCCAGGTCTGGGAACGTATGAAAACCATCCTTACCCTGGCGGATGCAACCTCGATCAAGCTCCTGGACGAACTGGTGGATGAAACCCTCGACCTGGTGGATGTGCACATGCCGGAACACGACACGTCGCGCCTCAGAAAGATGTTGAAACTGGAGGTGAAAGCCTGCCCGGAGCCGCCGGAATTTGTGCCGTATTCCGGCCGGAGCAGGGAGTCCTGAAGACCGGTTGTCTGAAGATCACCTCAGCTTCTGGTGCCTTCGTGCAAATGATGGTGTGGCCATTGATCCGGATGCCGTTCTCACGATCGTGGGAACCGCCCCGCATGGTTCCGTCCGGAAGCAGTTCATCCGTGGACTTGACCCCGGCCACACCGTTCCTGGTTCCCTTCACATGCTCGTGGCAGATCATCCTGCTGCCGCTGAATTCCACGGCGCCGTTGGTATCACGCCCCTCGGTGGAAACAGGCAGCAGACCAACTTTTCCTGGTATAGTCCCAGAAAAGGAGTGTTTCCCCGCTGTAGTAACTGTCATTCACCGAGTGCAGGATCCGGATGGCCGGCCCGTTGAGCGCTCGTTCCCACCGGGATACATCGTATTTGGGATTGTCCGGATCGGCGTCATCGACCAATCCCTTCCATGTCCTGTCCTCTTACGGGGCCGGCGGCGTGAGGTCGATCCGTCTTTGCCCAAACCACGCCCCTTATCGGTTCAACCGGATGAACATCATGGTTTCTCAGTACCTTGGCATGCGTACTGCACACGCTTCCGGCCGCATACCGCCAGGCACGATAGCAGAACGATCGCCAGCAATCCGCCCATGGGACCAAGCGCTGGAACCGGTGGTGGGGGAGGAGTGATGGTAGGGGTGGGTGTGACTGCCGGTGTATCGGTCGCAACAGCCGTGGGGGGTGTGGTGGGGGAGGGGGTCGGAGTGGGTGATGGCGGCAACGTCGGTGACGGTTCCACCGTGGGTGACGGTTCCGGCGTCGGGCTGGGCGCCGAGGCGGTCACCGACAGCTCTGCGCCCTGCACGGAATAGGAAGGCAACACTGCATCGAAGGTGAACAGCCGGTAGTAATATTCAATTCCGGTACTCAACCCGCTGTCCATCCATGGCGACGCCGAGTGATCGCCGGCCCCGGTATAGACCACCGTCACTCCGGATGCCACTTCGCTGCCCGGCGTCACATGGTAGTGCTGGCGGTCGGAGGGCAGCCAGGTGATCGATGACTCGGAACGAACGATGATGACTCCGGCGAAATCCATCACCGCCGGATTAGTCCAGGTCAGTTCCACCGCTTCATCGTCAACGGCGACCGCCTGGAAATCGACCGCTTCCGGCGGCGCGCTCTGCTCACTCTGGGTGTTGGGATACCAGTACATTCCGTAAATCTGAGAGACCAGCAGGTCCTTGCGGCCGTCCTCGTCCCAATCGGTGACTTCCGGCAGTGCGATGTCATACCCATAGAGGTCGTACCCGTCCGCCTGGATGAATCCGCCGTTCACCAGGTGTGGGCTGCCTGGGACGCCGTCGTTGATATAACTCGTCAGCCGTTCGTAATCGTTCATGGTGCTCATCAGGATGTCGGGATCGCCATCCTCCTCGAAGTCCCACACCCGCACGCCGCAGTAGTAGTTGCCCGGCAAGGGTGCGGTGTAGCCGTTTTCGAAGGTGAGGATGGAGAGGTCATCGAGAACCGGGGCGGCATCCGTGCCGGAGTTGAGCATGACGTACTGGTACATGCCGTTGGCGCCATAGATATACGAACCGATCAGCAGGTCTTTTTTGCCGTCCGAGTTCCAATCCGCCGTTTCCAGGCTGCGTGAGGCCTGTGGTCCGATATCGGCATACCCGGAGGACAGTTTTACCGGCGCCGCGAAAGCCGGATCATAGTTTTCGCCCTGGTTCAGGTAGAGGTACACGTCACCCGTGTCAGAGTAATCCAGGCTGCTGACAAGGAGATCCTTGCGGCCGTCGTTGTCCCAGTCCACCACCTCGGGGAAGCAGTAGGCGTTGTCGCCGAATCCGATGCGCTCGCCATCGACGGTTCGCAGCAGCTCCTGCCTGGTGAAAGCCGGTTCAGTGGCGGTTCCGGTGTTGAGCACCAGGTAGTGCCGCGCCCGCCACTCGGCGTTGATGAACAGGTCCTTGCGGCCGTCCTCGTCCCAGTCGATCACCCTGGCTGTTTTACCCCGGCCGAACAGCCTGGTGGGTTCTTCTCCCGGAATGTACAGGGCATACTCGAATTCCCGGTCCGCGTTGTCACCCGTGTTGGGATAAAAAAGGAAGGAACCGATCGGACTAAGGGCCACAAAATCTTCGAGTGTGTCGCCGTTTATGTCCCCCAGGGTCCAGCCCGCGGTGTACGGGTAGGCGACCGCGCTGTCGTCGGTGAACAATTGGGTCGCTCCATCGAACACCGGTGCCTGGTCGGTGCCGGTGTTGAGAAACAGCGCGACATGCGGCGGCCAGTTGGTCGAGCCGGTGAGCAGGTCCTTTCTGCCGTCGCCGTTCCAGTCCGCCACCCGCGGTGACGATCCCCAACCGGTATTTATAATCGTGCCGCCCGCCTCGACCAGAATTTCCGGACCCAGTTGGGGATTGCCCTGGGAACCGTTGTTGAGGAACAGGTGGATCCTGCCGTCACTGGCGCCGGCCACCAGGTCGGGAAGCGTGTCGTTGTTCCAGTCCACCACGCAGGGATTGGCCTGATACCCGAGATCAATGGTTGCGTAGTCCGCGGCAAGGTCAAGGGAGTAGTAGAACAGCGGCGCGGTGTCGCTGCCCATGTTCTCATAGAATTGGATATGTCCGGAGTAGTTGCCCACCAGCAGGTCACGCTTGCCGTCGGCGTTCCAGTCGAAATGCAATGGGCAGGAGTGACCACCGACATTCAGCGTCGAATAATCGGCGTCCAGTGGAACCGCGTCAGCCATTTGCGGCGAAGTGGAGGTGCCGATGTTCATGCTCAGGTACACCGTGCCGCTGTAGCAGCCGGTGAGGAGATCCAGGCGGCCGTCATTGTCCCAGTCGGTAAGAAACGGTTTGTAATAGTAGTCATCCTGAACTGGTATGTGCGCCTCCCGGAGGATTTCCACGGGAGCGCCGAATTCGGGCGGCCCCACCGGCGGTTCGGTGGGCGTGCCCGTCGGTGACGGTGTCGCCGTGGCGGTCGGACTCGGCGTGGGCGTCGGTGTGTCGCCGCTGGTCATGCCGGATACTGCAACGCCCGAAACTGAATAGAGCGGCAGAATAGCATCGTACGAGAAGGCCCGGTAATAATACACCGTGCCTTGCGCCAGTCCGGTGTCGGTCCACGGCGTGAATGAATGATCGCCGCCGGCCGCGTACACCACCGTGACTCCGGGCGCAACTTCCACGCCAGGGGCGGGATAGTACCGCTGCTGGTCACTGGGCAGCCACTGGATGGCGGCACTCGACCTGACGATCAGGACTCCGCCGAAGTCGTCTTCCACCGGGTTGGTCCAGGCCAGGCTGATGCTGCTATCCGTCACTCCCGCCACCGTCAAGGCGGTGACTTCAGCGGGTGCGGTGCTCGCCGCCTGGGTGTTCTCATACCAGTAGAGATCGGGATAAGCGCCCAGCAGGATGTCCTTCTTGCCGTCCTCGTTCCAGTCAACGACGGCGGGTATTGGGAAACAGGTATTATGAAGATCGGCGCCGTCGGCTTGCAGGAAGCCTTGACAGAGGAAATGGGGTGCACCGGCCAATCCATCATTGAGATAATTCGTGAGTTTCTGACTCTCCGCACCGGAATTGAGCAGGATGTCGAAATCGCCGTCCTCCTCGTAATCCCAGATGCGCGGACTCATGCCCCAGGTTGCGAACATGGGGGCTTCATATCCCGGCTCGCCATGCATGAGCGGCGTGCCGTAAGAGAATACGGGCGCCTGGTCGGTGCCCTGGTTGATGAACAGGTACTGGTAGGTGCCGCCGTCGGGCCAGCCGCCGCCGTACATGTTCGAGCCGATGCACAGATCCTTCTTTCCGTCGTTGTTCCAATCCACCACTTCCAGGCCAGTTGACTGTTCGGGACCGAGGTCTGTGTAATCCGATGTCAGCAGTTTCTCGCCGGCGCCGAATTCGGGATGATAGTTCTCCCCCTGGTTGAGGTAGAGCAACACGTCGCCAGTATCGTATTCGCGGGTTCTCACGATCAGCAGGTCCTTGCGGCCGTCCTGATCCCAGTCCGCTATGACGGGACTGTTGTACTGGCAGTTACTGAAGCCCAGCTTGCCGTCGACGGTGGAGGTGACCCGCCACTGGGCGCCGAGTTCCGGCTCAGCGTTGGTGCCGGTGTTGAAGAAAACGTAATGATGGCCGTCGTGGCCGAGGGTCATGAAGATGTCCTTGCGGCCGTCCTCGTCCCAGTCCACCACGCGCACGGACTTGGCCTCCGGAAAGAACTCCATGGAGCCACCGGGAAAACATGTGGCCGTCTCATACATCCGATCATCGTTGTCGCCCTGGTTCGCATAATACATCGCTGCTTCAAAGGCATCGGTCATGATCAGATCATCGGCGCCGTCACCGTTCACGTCGCCGAAACAGTACCCATGATCGGCCGTGTACACCACCGCGCCGTTCTCGTCATAAAGCACCGTCTCGCTGTCGAATGACGGCGCGGCATCGGTCCCCGTATTGATGAACACCGACAACCGCCATTGAGGCTTGGCGTTGCTGAAGAGATCCTTCCTGCCGTCGCCGTTCCAGTCCAGCACGAACGGTCTCGATTCCACTCCCATGTCGATGACCGAACCACCGGCTGCAAGCAGAACACCCGCGGCGAGGACCGGAGCCGCATTGGTGCCGGTGTTGATGAAGAGGTTGATGTTGCCGTCCAGTTCACCCACCAGAAGGTCGTCCTTGCCGTCGTTGTTCCAGTCCGCCACGAAGGGCGTCGAAGAGGAGCCCACGTCAAGGGTGACGCCACCGGCCGTGAGGGTGGTTCCCGAATTGAAAATCGGTACGCTGTCGGTACCGATATTGGCGAAGAAGGCGACACGACCCGAGGTGTCGCCCACCAGCAGATCCCGTCTGCCGTCCGCGTTCCAGTCATGATGCACCGGCGCCGCGGTCATCCCCACATCGATATCGCCGTAAGCATTCTGGACAACCTGCGGCGGCGCCAGCGCCGGTTCTGATGCGGAGCCGATATTCGCACAAAGGTGAAGGTTGCCTTCGTTCACACCCACCAGCAAGTCCATCAGGCCATCATTGTCCCAATCGGTCACATAGGGATGTGCCTCGAAGGAAACGCCTGCGGTGAATCGGTAGCACTCACGGTGAATTTCCATCCGGTCCCCCAGCTCAGGCGGACCGGCGGCTCCTTTCGCGCCACTCGTCACCGGACCGGCGACAGCCAGAACGGATAACATCAGAACCGAATAAATGAGAGACCGGCGATAGTGTGGCGCATTCCTCATGCTTACTCCCTTCGTTGTTTCTACCTGACTTCATCCCTTTATGGGGAGTTGCATCCGGAATGTCAAGCCGGTCCGATTCCACGCGTTGGTTTCGATAGAGGCCTGAAGTGGTCAAGTGGTGAGGAAAGGTTGCCGGAGGATGCACGCCGTTGCGTGCCTCCAGCGGCGGTGCGATCGGCGACGCTGGCTTGGCGGGGCGGTGCGCGGATCATTACAGCCTCACCCAGGGCGCATGTGATCACCCCGACGCGTAGCCCCGGCACACCAGGATTGTCAGTTCACTCCCGCATGCAGTCACCACCCCCCGTCTGCTCACCGCGTCTTGTTATATTCGAGTAACGCCAGCAGTTTCCTTTGTCTCCGTAGCTGCTGTGTAAGATTGAAAGCCAACGCATCACGACGATCATTACAAGATTCCGGGTACGACCCCGGAGGAGGTACGACCCCGCGTGGCGCCGGCGAAGGGAGCGCGTGGCGCCGGCCGCGCCCTGGTTTGCGCGGCGGGACCCGCCGCCGCATGTCGTGGGTTCGCGCACGGATCTTCTTGCCGGCCTTTTGAGTGCCGTGGAAGATTGAAAACCAACGCATCACGACGAACATTGCAAGATTCCGGGTACGACCCCGTTGACGCGACCCCATTGACGTTACCATTCGCTGGGTATGCAATCCGCAAAGAAGGACGAATCGACTCGATGTAAAAAAGGCCGTCGTAAGGCATTGGATGCGAAATCTTTTTCGCGAAAAATGCAAGATTCTTGGTGCGCATCCGTTGGGAAATCGTGACCGGTGGTTTCAGGCGGAAGCGAACCGCCGCGCCGCGATGTTCAGGGAACCATGAATGCATTCACCTTGCGATAGCTCGGATCCTGCACATGCTCCACCTGCTTCATCACCTCATTTTTCGCTTCCACCGGGAACCGGTGTTCGTCGCGCTGCAGTATCCGGTCCGCCATCAGGCCGGCCAACAACTGGTTGCCATAGTCGGTAAGGTGGACATAATCCAGGAAGATGAATGACCTGCTCCGCTCTCTCAGCAAGGGACGAAGATCCACTTCCATCAGGTCGTTCTCCCTGCAGGTTTCGGAAATGAGCGTGGCCATCTGCTCGAGGTAGGGACTGTTCAGTTGGGAAAAACCGGATGTGACCTGGTAGATGTCCGTGGTCGGTTCATGGGAGAGCACCAGATCGAATCCGTCTTCCTTGCTCGCTTCCAAGAACCGGTCCAGGATCTGAACATACTCGTCCAGGCTGACGGATGGACGGACAGGCAACCCTAACGGTCTCTCGAGGAGCCAATGCGCACTCTCCAATGTGAGACGGCCGAGCATCGCCAACCTCGACCGCCTCAACAGATGCCGCATGGTGGCACCCGGGCCGGGTTGGATCGCCTGGATGGCGGCGAGTTTCTCCTGCTGGCTGGCGTGTTGGATATCGACTGTATTGTTGGCGGATGAATGCACGATGACGATGTCCGGATCGAATACCCGCAGCGCACCGTTGAACCAGTGCCATGCCTGCAAAATCGTATAGCTGTTCACGCCGCAGTTCATCACCTCGAACCGCTTGTTGTCTCCTGCGTTCAGATAGGACTGGAGGAGGTTCGGGTAATCCATGCCGGTTTTCCGTTGTGTGGCGGAGCAGGCGGTTGTTGACCCGCCGAGACAGATGATCCTGATAATTCCGGGAGAAGGCGCGAGAGAGAACATTTTCCCCTTGAAATCTCGAGACGCGAGGTAGGTGTTTTCGTAACGCAACGCGGGCACGGAATACCATTCATAGCCGGCCGGCACCGGTGCCTGAGTGACCATGTTGAAGGTATCCCGGTAATAATACTCTCCATTCGGCTGCCAGCATTGGAGATAGGCCTCCGCGAGCAGCAGAAAGACCGGCAGCATAAGCGCCGCGAACAGGATGAAGCGCGGCGGTGACAGTGATAGCGCGCCGTACAGGAAAAACAGCAGCCAGCCGCCGATGACCGCGAGAACGACCATGGCTGTCATCTGGTCCGGCCAGCTCGTTGTCTGGGGATGTGGAATGAAAACCCGCATCAACAGAAGCAGTTGGATAGGAATCAGATACTGCGCCATGCGGCGGC
>JAFGDC010000474.1 GCA_016932295.1 candidate division CSSED10-310 bacterium | reverse complement strand
TGACCGAAGTGGCCGGGTTGACCTGGCGGCGGAACGGCCGGACGGTGACCAATGACAATCGTCCTTTGGAGGACATCAACGAAACGCCTCCGATGCCGTACAGTCTCATCCCGGTCAGTGCATATGCGGGAAAATCGGGTGAGCTGAATTACCTTTCCAGCCGCGGTTGTCCGGGATCGTGCGAGTTCTGCGCGGTGAAATGCGTGCACAGGGAGCAATGGACCGGTCTCGCTCCGGAACGGATGCTGAGGGAACTCGGCGAACTTGTGGCCCGGCACGGAATCCGCCATGTTCATTTCACCGATACCGATTTTTTCGCCGATATCCAGCGCGTGGAGGAGTTCTGTCGTTTGAAAATTGACAGAGCGCTGCCTTTGACCTGGGGAGCCCTGGGGCGGGTGGCCAATCTCCATGGCCGGCCGACGGCATTCTTCCATCTCATCGAAAAAGCCGGCTGTCGATTCCTCGAGGCGGGGGGCGAATCCGGTTCCGCTCGAATACTCTCGATGTACCACAAGGAAATCACCCCTTCAGACCTCGAGACGTTTACCGAAAAACTCTCCGGCACTGGCATCGACCTGATGATGAACTGGATGCTGGGACCTCCTGGTGAAACCCGGGGGGAGCTGTATGTCACCTACGAAGTCGCCCGGCGGCTCAGGTGTATCATGCCGCGGATACGCTACCTGTTCTACCGTTTTACACCGATTCCCGGATCGGCCATGGGAGAGGCGGCGATCAGCCGCGGTGTCGCGCGTCCCGGCACTCCAATGGAATTGCCGGAGTATGCCTTCTATGTCCGCGATCCTGGCATGCCATGGTTGAGCCGGTGGCAAGAGAGGCGGGTAAAAAGGGCATTTTACTATTATTTCCCGCTGGTCTTCAGGGAGCCGCGTGCCTGCGAACCGGTTCTCAAATGGGGTGTTATTCGCATGCTACGGAAGATCGCCGTGCTGCGGCTTGCCATCCATTGCCTGGCTTTGCCGGTGGACTGGTGGCTGTATTGGCTTTGTACCAGACTTGGATTGTTGGCCAAGGGCAGGTTGTACGCCTGGCGTTGAACGGGATTACAATCCGCGCCATTGACTGTGAATCACCGGTGGAATGGATCCCCGGTGATGTCTTCATGGACCGGGTGGTGCGGGCGGCAATGCGCGGTCAAACTGGACGGCGATGCCGGATGATTGGAGGACGCTGCCGGATGTTCGATCCGAGAGGACCGCTGTCACGAACAGTTCACCCCGCGCCAGGAAGGGAACATAGAGCGGATACCACTCTTCGGCATCAGGGACGATCCTGGCCGGTCTGAAACCCGTTCGGGCGAGCATACGCCCCTTGCGATCGACCAGCGCGGTTTCGAAGTAATCGGATTCAGGTGGTTTTTTTACCCACCGAACCTTGATGAATAAAAACGTATCCACCTGGATCCCCGCCGGCGCGTGGAGTTCCATATCGGTGAAATACATGCCGCGCTCCGCTGTCTCGATGCACTGACGTGCCGCTTGCGGTGTTCCGGCAGGCACCGGCATGTAGAGTAATGTGGTCCGATCGAGTTCCAGCGGACGGCCTGCCTCAACCCATCGTCCGGTGCAGGCAATGCGCTGTCCTGAATCGGTGTCATTCAGAATGCCGCCGGCCGCCTGCCGGGAGCCGGAGGTGGTGAGCCGGAGCACCACGCCGGCGGGACCGGCTTTCTCCATGTTCAGGAGATAGAACAACGGCGTTCCATCCAGCCAATCGCTGATGATTTTCGTGTCCGAAAGCAGGTGATGGAGCATGGTTCTGCCGAGCCGTGACTGCCGGACATCCCGCGAACGGTCCAGCAGCAGCTCCGGGGGGGCGTTTAATTCCGCATCCATGATGAGCGAAGGAATGACGATAATCGCGATACCCATCAGCCATAGAATGCTTCGTACCGGGCGATCGAGACACTGCAGTATGGGTTCGGCGGCCCTGCGGATGGATTCCAGGCCGATCCCAGCGAGGGTGCCCAATGGAACGAGGAGCACCACCAGGTAGTCCTGGATATCGGGTATTGCATACAGGGCGAAGGGCAGAAAACCACCGAACAGGCAGTACGAAAAGACGACTCCTTGCCGCCTGCGCCTGATGGCGATGAATCCTGTCGCCGCAAGGCAGGCGGTCGCCAGCGGCAGATCAAGGAGAATGGCGATGGCGGTGGGGGCGAGGTTGTCAACCAGGTGGAATCCCAGGTGTGCGTGGTAGGCGGTGAGATACTCCAGGAGACCGGTTGGCGTGGATGACGCGGGGAAAGGAGCACCTGGTCCGGCACGAAGCGGCAGATAGATTCCCGCGCTCAGGATGACGAGCGCCGCGGCGGTGAGAACCGGAAACAAGCATCGGTTCGGACCACGCCGGGATAGCAGCAACATGGCGCAGGGCACCAGGGAGGTCAGCGCCAGCAGCGGGTGGAGAAGGGCGGCGAACATGCTGATATAGATGGCAAGGTAGAGTTGCCTGGGATCCACGGATACCTTGATCAGACAGTACAGGATAATGGCATTGATGAGGGCTGCGGCGGGGTACAGCTCGATCCGCAAGGCTTGTTGCCAGGCATGTGGAGCCAGTGTCAGGATGACGGCCGCGGCCGCGCCGGACAAACCGCCGGCAAGCTCGAGGGCGACTGCGGCGGCCAGGGTGACAGCGCCGGCCATGCAGAGGGATGAGAGCAGGGCCAGCCGGGCGGGGTAATCATCCAGGGGGAGAAAGCACGCCATTCGACCCAGAAGCATGAATGGTATGGCTCCAGGTGGGTGCGCCACCGCCAGGTTCGGGATCACCGCGGCATATTCGGAAGCATCGCCTTGTTGCAGCGAGACGGTCCGCCTGGGGACATACAACGCGGTTGCCGCAAGAAAGATGATGGCGAGTTGCCATTGCCGCATTTCTACTCCCGGGAGAGGTGTCCCGAACTGGTACATGGCCGGAACATACGAAGCGTTTCATTACGTGGATTCAGCGCACAGGGTACAGGGACGATGCTTTTTTGGGAAGAAAGAGCGGGTGTGCATCTGCACGCGCCAGGGAAGCCTGAATGCGGAGTGAGGGAAATAAAACAGGCGCGTGATGGCACGCGCCGGGGAAACCTGAATGCGGAGTGGGGGAAAAAAGGCGCGTGATGGCACGCGCCGGGGAAACCTGAATGCGGAGTGGGGGAAAAACAGGCGCGTGATGGCACGCGCCTGGTGCATACCGGTTGGGGATTACTCGGCCGCCGGTTCAGGAACGGGAGTCGGGACCGCCTTGAGTTCCTCCCAGTCCTTGTCGAACGTGGTGAAGCGGTATTTCGGGACGATGAAGATCCAATCGCTGTCCATGGTTTTGGCATAATAGCCGGTAGTGTCCTTCGGCGCTCCCAGCAGGATGGTCTTGGTGGTGGTATCGTCGAGTCCGACCGTCAATGTCATGCTCGGCGCGGAGAATCCATAGTCGCCGTCTTCGCGTAGTTCCGCATAATCCGTTGCCATGTACCGCGACAGGTTGCCCAACAATCGATTGATCGCTTTTTCGTCGGCGGCATGCGCTTCAGGTTCGGTGAGGAACCAGCCGTCACCCTTGTATTCGAGGGCGATGGGTTCTTTGCCGGCGCGTTCGATCCGCAGTGATTTGATCCGTTCTTTCTCCACCGAAAGCAGGGTTCTGTCCTTCCACGAGTTGAGGCGTTTATCGAAGTGGGTCTTGAGATATTCGGGTACCAGCATCACTTCATCGCTGCCTTCCACTCGAACGAAAGTGCTGAAAAAGTCCGGGCCGTTCTTGCCGACAAAGAAGTGACAGCGCAGGTCCGCTCCGGAGAAGAGTTTCACCTCGGTGCCTTGCGAATCCACCTGGTAGACGCCGCGTTTTTCCGGATTGGTGGACGCTATCTGGATCTTTTTCAGGGCCGCCGTTTTGTCCAGCAGGGTGGTGACCGCCTGGACATCAGCCGGATACTCGGCGTCACCATCCATCACGACCCAGGCATTGTCCTTCCTGCGCAGTTCCACTGCATCACCTTGGCTGATGACCTGGAAAGAGGTGATGGCATCGGCGGAAAAGTCAGGGAAGACGGTCACGACTTTTTCCGGTTTTGTCGCATCCTCGTGAAACGGCCGATCCAGGATCAGCCATATGCCCACCAGCACGACCAGGATGAGAAACGCGATGATGGTGTTTCTTGGTCTCATGCCGTCACCCCCTATGCGAGTCGTCGTTTGCGGCGCGTGATGAACAGGCGCACCACTCCGAAAGTGATGACCAGGATCGAGCCCCCGAGCAGGTTCAGAATCTTGATCAAGGTCTTGGTCGAGTCATCGATGTCTTCTTTTATCGGTCGTTCCGAGACCGGCCGAGAGCGGATGCCGATGAGGGCATCGCCCATGGTGGTCCAGTCGGTGAGGTTGTGTATGAAGGTGAGGTTGAAGGGGAACATCTGCAGGAATTGATCCTCGACGAATTTACTGTTGGCGATGAAGCAAATGCTGGTTTCCGGGCTGCGTTCCACGATGGTGCGATCTTCCCTGGGTGGAGGCGCGGGTCTGCCATCGTCGGCCATCACCGGCTCCGGAACCTCTCTGCCGGTGAAAAAGCTCTGGAATGAACCGGTCAGGACCACGGCCAGCGGGTAACTTTTCACATCCTCTGGAGCCGGATTGAATTTCTGTTGTGGATTGAGGTTGTACCCGCCTTCGCCGTCGACCAGCCAGGATCGGTCGCTGGAGCGCACCAGAACCGTGGTCTGCCTGCCCTTGAGATTCTCATCTATCAGCCTCGTCTGCCCGCTCCATGGCAGGACCAGAGATTCCAACTGGTCCACCACCGGGTTGCCCGGTTCGAAATTCGGTTTCATCATTTTCGGCCAGAAAGGATAGGGCAGCGAGAAGCGAAGATAGCCGCTGTTGAAAGCGGCGTAGGCGTTGCGAACGTCACAGACGAGGTCGCCACCGGTCTTGATCCCATAAAAAGCCAGCAGATCGCTGAGTCCCGACTTGGCGGGTTGGGCGGAAAGGCCTTCACCCATGGTGATGGGGTCCACCATGAAGATGACCTTGCCGCCACCCATGATGAACTGGTCGATCTCGTACTTGTCACGTTCGGTGACGGTCTGTGGATTCAGAACCAGCAAGGTATCCAGTCCGGCGGGAATGGGTATGCCGTTGGTGAAGGAGATGTCCCTGACTTCGTAGTTTTGACCAAGAGCCCGGCGCAGTTCGGCGAAGGCATCCTGGGGCGGCATTCCAGGCGTGGATTGTGACATGCCGGTAAACAGGCCGACGTCCAGGGGATCGCTTCTGATCACTTTGAGCAGCGCGCTGGTCACATCGTATTCGAGATTGCTGGTGTTCTTGATGACCGGCAGTACTTCCTGGCGGTCTTCATAAGAGACTACCATGCCGAGATACGCGGTCATGAGTTCCTGTTTATCACGCTGGATGATGTTGAGTTGTAGTTTGGGGATACCCAACCGCATCAATTTCTGTTCGGTCTCCTCGTCCTTTTCCGGATTTTCCCATTGGACATTGATTCTGCCTTTCGAGAAGGCGGCGTATTCGAGCAGGATATCCCTGACCTGGTTGCGCAGGTTCAGCATGTACGGGGGCAGATCCTTGGAGAAATAGACGGTGACATTGACCACATCGTCCAACTCGCGCGCTACCTTGTGGCTCGCATCGCTGATGGTGAACTGCTTGTTCTCGGTAAGGTCGAAGCGGATGAAATGGCGGGAGGAAATGCCGTTGAGGATGCCGAGGATGCCGAGAACGATCAGGATGAGGATGACGTAATTGGTGCTGTATTTAAGTGTTCTATTCTTCATGGCGCATCACTTCCATTTCCGGCTCTCGACTGAACGCAGGTTCAGGAAGAGGAAGAAGCCTATGACAGAAAGGTAGTAGATGACGTCTCGGGAATCCACTACGCCGCGTCCGATGGAATCGAAGTGGCTGCCCAGGCCGATGAACTTGAAAATAGCAACCAGCCAGCCCGGCAGGGCGAACAGCAGGATGTCGCTGCCGGTGAACAACAGGATGAAGCAGATGAACACGCCGATGATGAACGCGACGATCTGGTTTTCTGTCAGACTCGACGAGAACAGGCCGATGGCAAGGTAGGCGCCGCCCAGCAGCAGTGCGCCCAGGTAGCCGCCGTAGATCGGACCCATGTCCGGATCACCTACCAGGTTGAGCGTGATCGCTATCGGCGCCGTCAGGATTATGGCTATCGCCAGGAAAAGGAATGCCGCCATGAACTTGCCCACGATCACTTCACTTTCCCTGACCGGCAGCGTCATGAGCAGTTCCATGGTTCCGAGTTTCTTTTCTTCCGCCCAGAGCCGCATGGTGACGAGCGGCACGAACAGCAGGAAGATCCATGGCAGGATCATGAAAAACTCCCGCATGTCGGCGACGTTGCGCACGAACACACCGGGCAGGTAGAAGAAAATGAGGTTGACGAAGAACAGGAAGATCGTGATGAAGATGTACGCGATCGGAGTGGTGAAGTAACTCTTGAATTCCTTCTGGAAGATGGCAAGGGTGTGCTTCATGACTTCACCTCCTCGGTGGTCAGGCTCTTGAAGACATCCTCCAGGTTGGCCTGCTTGCGATGCATGGCTCTCAGCGCATAGCCGTTGTCGGCGGCGAATCTGAAGATGGCTTCTTCAATCTCGGGACCTCCCGTGACACGCAGCTCGAAAGAATGCACATCCGCGCCCGGGCTCTCACGGAGCTTGTAAAACTTCATGCCCGCCAGCGTGCTGAAGAATTCCTTGATGCCGCTCACCGCGCCCCGCAGTACCACTTCCATGACTTCACCGCTCTGGGAACGATCGGCCAGTTGTTCAGGAGTACCGTCCGCGACCACCCGGCCCTGGTGGATGATGATCACCCGGTTACAGGTGGCGGTGACTTCGGGCAAAATATGAGTGCTCAGAATAACGGTCTTCTCCTTGCCGATTTCCTTGATGAGCTGGCGGATTTCCACTATCTGGTTGGGATCCAGGCCTGAAGTCGGCTCATCGAGGATGAGGATCTCCGGATCATGGATCAGGCACTGCGCGAGTCCGACCCGCTGCCGGAATCCCTTGGAAAGGTGACCTATGGGTCGGTTCAACACCTGTTCAAGGCCGCAGATGTCCACCATCTTGTCGATGCGGGCCGCCACCAGCGAATCCGGGATATCGCGCAGGTCCGAAATGTAACGCAGGAAAGAGATTACTTCCATATCGCCGTATAGAGGCGCGTTTTCCGGCAGATAGCCCACCACTTTGCGAACTTCCAGCGAGTCCTGGAAAATGTCGTGACCGGCAATCGTCGCCGTTCCCTCATCGGCGGGGAGATAGCAGGTGAGAATCCGCATGGTGGTGCTCTTGCCGGCCCCGTTGGGTCCGAGAAATCCCACCACCTCTCCCTTTGATACCTGGAAGGATACGTCCTTTACGGCGACGGTTGGTCCAAACCGCTTGGTAATCTGCTGTACCTCGATCATGGCCATTCCGTCTCCTTTGTCTGTGGGTAAAAACCTGACCGCATTTTTTACCCAGTTCACCGCCCCTTGTCAAGGCAACTCATTGTTCCCATGGCGCAATGCCAAGTACTGCCAGAGGTTCGCGCCGGTTTTCATTCCTCCGGGCGTACGTCCACCCGGAATCCCGGAGCCGGTCGGCTCCAAGGTTCCGGATGGCGCCCGTCGCGGCCTCGATTCGCGGCGGAAGAACCGGTTTTCTTGGTCGGTATACACATGAATGCGTGTCCGGTTTCACTTTTTTTTCGGCCACCATGGGTTTTGTCTGGAATCCGCCATGGGCTTTGATTTCAACCCCGAGATGCACTTACCTCATAGCGGTTCGTACCAGCGCGGATGCGCCCGTGGTCACCCACGCTGTGCGGCTGGGTTCGGCGCATGTACACGCATGCATCGGTAGCTGTTTGGAATGTGCACGGAATGATGCTACTATTCCTGACCGACTTGTGTGTGATGGAACAACTGGTCTTAGTGAAGGGAGTAACCATGAGTAGACTGGGTTTCTTGGTACTGATCGCGGTCCTTCTGGCGGCGCCGGCGGCGTTGAGCATGACCGCGGACGAAGCGAAATATGCACTGTTGTACGAGGGAGAGGGAGTCTATTTCCTGCCTGGTGAGCTGGTGGTTGGCTATGAGCCGACATTGAGCGAGTACCAGGCCTACGACCTGGTGCGCGAGATGGACTCGGGCGTTCTGCACTGCGAACCGTCCGCAGCCATCTTGCGGATCGCGCTTCCGCCCCATATGCCGGTTCGGGCGGCAGCGGAGATGTTCGAAGACCTGCCCGGCGTGCGGTACGCGCACCCCAACTACATCAAGAGGCTGCACTGGGAACCCAATGACTACTTCTGGACCCAGCACCACCTCTGGAATTTCCAGGTAATCAACATGCCCCAGGCGTGGGGTGTGGATACGACCGCACCGCTCTACGGCGGCGATCCCAGCATAGTGGTCGCGGTGATCGATACGGGCGTGGCCTATCTGGATTATGTGGACACACTCCATTATGGTGATCCTCCCGGCAGTGATACCGTCACCTTCGCCAAGGCTCCCGATTTCCAGAACACTCACTTCACTGACGGGTGGAACTTCGTCGATGAGATTCCTCAGGCAGTGGATGACAACAATCATGGCACCCACGTCAGTATGACCATCGCGGAATCCACCAACAACGATCCAAGCGGCTCTCAGACCGACTATTCCGGCGCCGGCATGGCGTTCAACACCACCATCATGCCGCTCAAGGTGATCAAGCTGGACGAAGGCGCTAATATCTACAATGTCGCCCTCGCTATCCGATGGGCTGCCGATCACGGCGCCCATGTCGCCAATATGAGCCTGGGCGGTCCCGGCGCCGATGTCGAGATCGAAGCCTGCCAGTACGCCCATGATCTCGGCGTGCTTCTGGTTTCGTCCACCGGCAACGATGCGGAGGAAAGCACCTGGAACTGTGATGAAGAAGGTGTGGGCATGCCCGCCGCCTATCCCACCGTCATGGGTGCCGGCGCTTCCCAGAACTTCAGGGTCGGCGATCCCACCTACAACTACGAACTGCGCGCGACCTATTCTCAGTGGGGCTACGGCAGTGAAATTCTCGGTCCCGCCGGCAACTACCTCACCGGAGACCTGGACAACAGCGGCCGATCCGATGAGACCTGGCAGCAGACCATCCGCGTCCGGCAATACCCCGACATGACCCAGTTCAGCTTCCAGAGTTTCCAGGGAACCTCCATGGCCTCACCCCACATCGCCGCCGCCGCGGCGCTCGTGCTGGCTCATTATCAGGACCTGGGACAATCCCTGTCTCCCGATGAGGTGCGCAACATCCTCAACTACTCTGCTCACGATCTCTATACACAGGATGGATTGTTCGGCTACGATTACGAAAGCGGATTCGGCCGCCTGGATATGTACGCCGCGCTCACCGAGACTCCGGAGCCGATGCTGGTCTACAAAAAGACTACCGTCGAAGAAGGTACCGGTAACGGTAACATGCGGCTCGAAGCCGGTGAAACCGGTGAACTTGTGGTAGGGGTATTCTCGCTGTTCGCCGATGCCCAGAATGTCCAGGCAACCCTCAGCACCTCCGATCCATACGTCACCGTCACCAATGGAAGCACCTCCTACGGCAACCTCGCCTTCAACGTGCTGGGCACCAATACAGCCGATCCTTTCATCGTCCAGGTGGCGGGCAATTGTCCCATCAATCACATGGCGGAGTTCGACCTGCAGCTCTCCGGCACCGGCATCACCCCGGTCACCCGCACATTTTCAACCAAGATGTACTACCCCTCGATCCTGTTCGTCGACGATGACCAGGGTAAGGGTAAGTATAACTATGATGAATATTATACCGGCGCCATGGACGAAGCCGGCATCGCCTATCACCTCTTCCGCGTTCACCAATCCATCGAGTGTTACAACGACGGCGACAACATCATCTATCCCTTTGAAGACTTCACCCAGGAAATCTGGCCCGATCTCGCCATGTTGAACCGGTTCGATGCGGTGATCTGGAGTCTCGGCTATACTCAGCAGAATCGTGAAACCCTCACCTACATTGAGGACACTTTGGCCGATTACCTCGATGGCGGCGGCAACCTGCTCTTCTCGAGCCATGAATACCTGTACAAGATGTACCATCCGGAGACCGGCGACGACATCACTGTCCTGGAGCCTGGTTCATTCCCTTACGACTATTTGCACATCGACATGGTGGAGCATGACGAATGGTACATCACCGCAACGGGAGTGGCCGGCGACCCGATCTCCAACGGAATGAATCTCACCATGAACGACATCTATTCCTCCTTCAGCCTGCCGGTCGATTTCCGCTGGTGGCCGGATGAAGTCAATCCCAGGGCGGATGCCGTGGCGGTGCT
>JAFGDC010000473.1 GCA_016932295.1 candidate division CSSED10-310 bacterium | reverse complement strand
TGCTCCTTACTCCCTATGGATGCCAGGCCATGACTCCACCCGATCATGCGCCCTTGAATGATATCGCGGCCGCCACCGCCGCGGTGGTGGTGGGTGATGACGGCTCCTCGGCATATGGCACCGACCCATGGTGGGTGGTCATGCTGCCCGGCGACGGCAGGACCAGCGACTGGCTGTATGGTGTGGGCGGCGCACTCTCCTACGATATCCTGCTGAACGCATCGACCTACCAGCCATCCTATGCTTCCCTGCGCAACCTCACCGTGCAGCGCCAGCGACCGGGCTGGCAGGAACTCCTCGATCTGCCGGTGGAAACCAGGCTGCTGCATGGTCATTTCATCGATGCCTGCACCCAGCAGCCCATTCCCGGCGCGCATTACAGCCTGGAGGAGCGGCCGCTGGAAAACGGTGAACCCATGCGGGTTGCCAACGCCACCTTCGGCAGCTATTTCCTCCACATGCAGACCAACACCTATCATGTGCTGGCACAACAGAACGGCTATGGAGCCATGCGGCATGAAATCTATATGCGAAACGGTCCGGTGGCCATGGACCTTCCGCTGGTGCCATCGAACCAGCGGGGGCTGGGCTTTCTCACTCTGTCCGTCGACGATGTGTCCGGTGATCACGATTACATCTGGGATCCCGGCGAAGAAGTGGCGCTCATGGTAAACCTGCATGCACCCGGTCTGGCTGTCACGGGAATCAGCGGCACATTGGCCACCAATGATTCCTACGTTACCATCAGCGACGGGCAGGCGGAATTCGACGATGCACCCGCCGGCGGCACCTCCTGGTCCACGGCACCGCACTTCATCGCTTTCTCCGACCCGTCGACACCGGAGAATCACCGCGTGGAATTCATTCTTGACCTCAGCGCCGACCAGTCGCTATGCCTGAGCGAATCCATGTTCCAGGTACGGGTGAAAAGTACCATGGAATTATGTCCGTACGTCGAATTCAACCTGAATGCGAATCCCAATTGGACCATCGTCAATTCCGACAACAACGGCTGGGAATACGGCGCACCGGTGTCCGGCCCGTCTTCCGCCCACACCGGTCTCAATGTTTACGGCACCAATCTTGACGGGTTTTACTCCAATAATTGCGATTACAAACTCACCACCACACCAATCGACTGCAGCACTCTGGCTGACACCACCCTGCGCTTCTGGCGGTTCCTGAACTGCGAGGAGGACTACGACGACGCCTATGTCAGCATCAGCACCAACGGCACCACATGGACCGATGTGTTCCATGGTGAAACCCAGGACAACAACTGGGTGGAGCGGTCCTATGACATCGCCGCATACGCCGATGGTGAACCGGCCGTCTACGTCCGGTTTCAGCTCACGTCCAATGCATCGCTCGTCATGACCGGATTCTACGTGGACGACGTCGTCATCTGCGGCACCTACCTGGGACCGCCGCCGGCCACGTATGTGCCTACTCCCACGCCATTCTCCACCTTCACACCGACGCCGTCACCCACTCCCACTTCCACCGCCGTCGTCACCGGCACTCCGGGTAGCAGCCCCACGCCCACCGCGGTCTTCACCACGCCACCCGGCACAATCACGCCGGCCGCCACGGCCACTCCTGTTCCCGGTGAGTTCACGTTGAATCTCAGCATCAACGACATCGTATTCGAGGCGGGTGACGTGTTCCTGCTGCAATGCGAGATGCGCAACGAGGGACCGACCATCATGGTGGACCTGCTGGTCGTCCTGGATTATTTCGGCAGCTACTGGTTCTATCCTGACTGGACCACCGACGCCGACTGGGTGACACACCAGATGGGGCAGGGCACGCACTATACCGAAGAGGTGTTGAACTTCGTCTGGCCCGGGGACGTCGGCGAGGAATACGGCGTGCTGTTCTGGGCAGGCTGCGTCGCGTCCGGCACCACCGACGTGGTGGGTGACATCCGTTATGTCTCGTTCGGCTGGCGATGAGGAGCGCGGACATGAAAGGAAACTGGCAGGTATTATATAATAGAGATGATGAACCAAGGACGGTTGATGGATCGGTAAGAGGGGTTCGGTCCGTCCCTGTACAGAGGAGAATGACCATGAGAAACAACGGCGGATTGTGGGCCGTGCTGCTCATCGTGCTGCTGGCGGTGGCGCCACTGGGTGCGACCGCCCAGATTGACTACTGCGATGCGGACGGCATTCCCGACGTGGAGACCTTCAAGGGGGTGACGGAACCCGCGGATGGGTATGAGCTGCAGGTGCTGCGCAACGACCTGGACGATGAAATCGTGCTGCGGATCAGGTTGCGCGGTTTGCGCCGGCAGACGCGCGAGGTGGAGGGTATTCCCTATACCGTATTCAGCCTGGGTGATGTGGGTTACACGAACGTTCCGGGTCAACCGCTGCTGCCGTTCATCGGTCATTTCGTGAGAATCGGTGATGACGTGGCGGTGGAGGCGGAGGTAGTACCGCGCGTAGTCGATCAGGTCCAATTGGACATCCCGGTGTTGCCCGCACAGGGTATAGACATCGACGACATTGTGGCGGTGAAACATTTTGATTCCACTTGGTACAACTCTTTCTCGGCCTACCCCGGCCTCGAGGTCACCGTGGGTGAACCGCAGATCCTACGAGACATGCGGGTGGTGCTCGTCAAGTTCTATCCGGTGCGGTATGTGCCGGGTGAGCAACGCGCGGAACTATTGGAAGAGGTGGATATCCATCTGCGGGTGACGGGTGCCAGCGATGTCAATGTAAAGACCTTGCACCGTCCCATCACCGGTTCCTGGGTGCCTCTTTACAAGGCCGTCATCGCCAACTGGGATCCCGCCTGGCGGGATCGGGACGGCGAACCGGAACATTACCTGCTGGTGCTGCCCGACAACATGGAAGCCCGTTACTCCGCATTCATCGGCTGGAAGGAGGAGCAGGGGTATATTGTGGATATTCTTCGTTTCAGCGACCTGGGTGGCAACCCTTCCTATTCTCAACTGCATGCCGCCATGCAGACCATCTACAACAGCGCTTCCTGCCCCACCAACATCATCATCGGCGGCGGGTATCCCAATACTCCCACCACGAGCTTCGGCGGGTATCTTGATGAAGGATACTGGCAATTCTACGAGGGCAGCGACTACCTGCCGGACGTGTATTACGGAAGAATTCCGGCCTCGAATCCCGGGCAGGCCACCGACATTCTCGATAAGATCCTCTGGTATGAACAGACCCCCAATCCACCGGACGATGTCATCTATTACAAGGGCCTGGTGGCGAGTTCGGGACTGTACTACAGCCAGCAGCGCACCAAGGAGCAGACACGGGACCGCTGGATCAACTACATGGGGTACGAGACGGTGTACGAAATGTATAACTGGACAAGCAGTTCACTGTCTCAGGTGATGAACTGGATCAACGAGGGAGTCAGTATCCTCAACTACCGTGGTGAAGGCTGGTACGACGGTTGGCATCCCGGGCATTCCTACTCGTTCGATTTCACCGACGTGGAACAGCTCTCCAACTTCGACAAGATCCCGGTGGTGACGAGCATCGGTTGCGGCGTCGCCATGTTCAGCCATTACTCGTCCGGCGACCGCTGCTTCGGCATGACCTGGCTGTTGCTCGGCTCACCTACCGCCAGGCGCGGCGCGGTCTGCTTCCTGGGTCCCACCGGCAACACCCACACGACCTACAACAACTGGCTCGACCGTGGTTATTACCGGGGCATGGTGTACCACGACCTGACCAAAACCGCCGTGGCCTATGTGTACGGCAAACTTTACATGATGGAGCACGTCAGCAATCCGGACTGGTACACGATGGAACTGGAAGTGCGGGAGTATGCCTTGCTGGGCAGTCCCGACCTGGAATTCCGCACCGATCCCCCCAAGAATCCGGTCATGCGCATGTGTTACTCTCCGGAGGGCCAGGATCCCGTGATCCTGGTGCGCAACACCAACCAGCAGGGTATTCCCGGCGCCATGGTCAACATCCACTCCGATCAGATGCACAAGGTGGTATTCGCCGATGAGGACGGCGGCGCCGAATTTACACTGCCCGTCACGGGCTACAGCACTACCATGGACTGCATTGTCACCGGCTACAATCTTTTCTACGGACAGGGTTCGGTGGAGTTGCTGCCGGATCGCACCGGTGATGTCATCATCACCGAGGTGAAACCCGACCGGCAGACCACCGGGCTCCAGGGTGACCGGGTGGAATTGTACAACCGCGGTGCCGCCCCGGTGGACCTGAGCTATTGGATCATCAGTGATCTGGACTTGTACGATCCGCCCTTTACCACGCTGCCGGCGGTGCTGCAGCCTGGCGAGCTGGCGGTGGTGGAGTTCCTCGGTCCCAGCGGGTATGAACAGGTGGAGGAAACCCCCTTCGGATTGTTTGTTAAATCGAGGGAGAATGTCGATTTCTCGTCGCTGGAAGACCAGGCGGTCCTGCGTGATCCGCGCGGGGTCATCCTGGATTCACTGGCCTGGCACAACGGCACCAATACCTGTTCGGCCAACGACCTGCTCGATTTTTCAAGGCTCACACCGCCGGTCTGTCCGGTGGAGATCACCGCCGAGGGATGGTGGATGGGTCCCGACGATCCCATCCGGGAGCAGTATGAGCCGAATGCCATCGACTGGACCGCGTACATGGGTATCGGCGGTCCCGGTTCGATCCACCGGATCTATGACGCGGAAGTCGCCGCCGGCCAAGGGCGCAGCACCAACAGTCCCGCCGATTACGAGGTGCGCGAGGATACCGATTTCGGCACGTGGGGGCCGGTCACCGGCAGCCTGAGTCAACCGGTGGGGGAGCTGTTCGCGCAGTAAGACAACGCCGCCGGAGATGCGGGGAGAGCCGGCGCAGCCGTTGCCAGTGGCGCCGCCAGTCTGTATGGTGGCGGCATCCGGAGGCTTGACATGACCCATCGATCGACTCTGACCAACGCTGCGACGCCGCTGCCCACTGACTCCATTTTCCTGGAGATCGGCGAAGATCTCACGCAGTGGGCGCAAGAATCGGACAATCCGCCTTACATCGGCCGGCAGGATCACATCAGGCAGGTTTTCGACATCCTGAGCCGACGGTTCGCTCCGAATCCCCTCATCATTGGCGAGACCGGTGTGGGTAAGAGCGCGCTGGTGGAAGAACTGGCCCGGCGCCTGGTGCGGAACGAGGTGCCTGAATGGCTGTGCGGCCACAAGATCATCAAGACGTCGTTCCAGGAGATCTGGGGCAGCGTCGGTTACACCCCCAATCCATGGCCGCGGTATCATTCGCTTCTGAAGCGGCTCTTCAGGGAGGCGGAGCAGGAACCTATCATCCTGTTCTTCGACGAGATCCACCAGTTATTCTACTTTCCCATCTCCCGCAACCGCATGAAAGAGGCCATCGCCCGGGGGCGCATAAAGGTCATCGGCGCCACCACCAGCAAGGAGTTCCGCATGTATTTCGAGCAGGACTCCGCCTTTTCACGGCGATTCCAGTGCGTTCTGCTGGAGCCGGCCACGCCCGAATTGACCAGGGAGATCCTGACCGGCTCTCTTGATTGGTTCAGCCATTATTACGGGATAGATATCGAACCGGCGCTGGTGCCTGCCGTCGTGAACCTCTCCGAATCCTATATTTTCAACCGGCATCAACCCGTCAAGGCGCTGGATCTGCTGGAGGGAGCCTGCAATCTGGCAATGCGCGAGAACGCCACCAGGCTGACGCTCCCCGTGATGAAGCGGGTTATCTCCAGAATCACCGGGATTCCGGATGAGAATGTGCAGGAGGTACGGCAGCGCTACCTTGGGCTCGAGGAGACCCTCAATCACCGGGTGATCGGTCAGGAGAGCGCGATCCGCCAGGTGGTGAGCCGTGTTCTGGTGGCCAAGGCGCAGAGCGATATTCGACCGGAGCGGCCGGATGGCATCTTCCTGTTCGCGGGTCCAAGCGGGGTGGGCAAGACGGAACTGGCCAAGAGCCTGGCCCAAGTATTGACCGGGAATGACAAGCATTTTCTCAAGCTGAACATGGGCCAGTTCAAGGATCCCTTTTCCATCAACGTGCTCCTCGGAGTCAAAAAGGTCGTGAATTTCAGTGATGAACCACCCGAGCCGTCGGTGTTGACAAGGTTCGCCAGGGAGCATCCCTACGGGGTGCTGCTGCTGGATGAAATCGAGAAGGTCCATCCGGAAGTCCTCCACATGTTCATGTCGCTGTTCGATGATGGTTCGCTCACGGACAACCAGAATGTCCATTCATCCTTTTCCTATGTAACCGTGATCATGACCAGCAACCTTGGATTCAGCCATGAGAAAGGGCATATTGTCATGGCGCCCCCCGACATCGCCGCTCAGTCCCGGGTGAATCTTTCCAGGCGTGACGTCACCAAGGCAATAGAGGAGTTCTTTCCCAGGGAGTTCCTCAATCGTATTGATGAGGTGGCGATTTTTTCACCACTCACCATAGAGAACCTCATGGAGATCGTCGGGCAGAAGGTGAACAATCTCGCCGAGCGGCTGCAGAAGCAGCTCATGGTGCAGGATGACGTGGCGCGATTCCTGGCCGAGCAGGCCATGGGCACCGGACTGGGGGCCAGGGCGTTGAACAAGATCATCGATCGCCACATCGGCCAACGCATCGCCCGCACGAGATTATCGGAAGAGTGGTCGGAGATCACCGGGCTGCAGTTCTTTCTGGATGGTGACAACATCGAGGTGATAAAATTGCATGCCGGGAGCTGAGGGCGGTCCACGGTTATCCGTTACCCGGCTTGACGCCGCGCCGCACCTCAGGCATGCTCTTACATCACCAAGGTTTTCAATCGGATTACCGACCGCGCGATACGCCGGCCCTGACTGCGAGACCGCATGCAACCTGAGCGCCCTCACATTTCCATATTGATCCCTGTGCTGAATGAGATCCGTACCATCCGTGAAGCGGTGCGGCAGATATCCGCGGCGGCATCGACGGGGATGGTGGTGGAGGTGCTCGCCATTGACGGCGGTTCCACCGATGGCAGTTGGGAATGTCTCGAGGAGCTGGCGGCGCATGGCATGCTCCACCGGTTGATCAGGCAATCGGCCTGGGGCAAGGGGGGTGCGGTCATGGAGGGGGCCGGGCAGGCCGCGGGGGCCGTTGTGGCGGTATTCGATGCGGACCTGGAGTACGATGCCGCCGACGTGTACCGGGTTGCGGAACCGGTCTTCTCGCGTGCCGCCGACATCGGTTTGGGGACGCGCACCCGCAACCGCCTCGGAATGCGCCGGCCGGTCCGATGGCCGGATGTCGTGGAAGGCTTGCCGCTGGATATCGGCACTTTCGCACTGGAGACCATCATCAAGATCAGAACCCGCGCGCCGTACAAGGATCCCTTTTGCATGCACAGATGCTGGCGCGCCGAGTTGACGCCGATGCTTCCCTGGGGAACCCCCGGTTTCGGCTGGGACCTGGACATGCTTCTGTCCGCTCAGGAGCAGGGTTGGCTGGTGGCGCAGACCCCCGTCAGATACCATCCCAGGAACTTCAGCAGTGGCAAGAAGCTCCGGCCTTACCGTGATTCCATGGACAATCTGCGCGTTCTCGCGCAGCACGTGGCGTTCAGAAAGCAGCGCTGAGTCCGTTCCATCGCAACCAGCCCGTCGGTGAGAGCGCCTCGTGGCGCGGGTGGATATCGAGCCGGCCGGACCGGTCCGGACTTGGAACCGCGCCGCCGTGATCCCGATCCACCGCCGATACTTGTTGCTGTTTGAGATAGCAGGTGACTCCCTATGCCACGTTTCCCTGCACCTCCCACCGGGGTTGTACCCGGAATCCACTACCTTTTGCTGAGATTCGTTGAACCCCATGGCATTACGGCGGATACACCTTTCTTCACGCAAGTGGATTCGCCGATTTTGACAGGTAACCTGCTCCGCGGACGGAGCCAAGTGCTCCGCGGACGGAGCCAAGTGCTCCGCGGACGGAGCCAAGTGCTCCGCGGACGGAGCCAAGTGCTCCGCGGACGGAGCCAAGCACCCTTGAAATGCGTCCACCATACCTGCCTGACATCCATCCCAAACATAGGCGGTGGATGCGGGTGTGACTTTGGTTTCGATATACGCCTGAGGTGGATCAGTAGTGAGGAGAGGTTGTCTGACGAAAAGCGCCTTCGTGTGCCTTCAGTGGAAAGAGCGCCTCGCCTGGCTGCCGTGGAAGATTGAACGCCAACGAACCACGACAAAGATTACAAGATTCCGGGTACGACCCCGGAGAGGAGGTACGACCCCGCGTGGCGCCAGCGAAGGGAGCGCGTGGCGCCAGCCGCGC
>JAFGDC010000472.1 GCA_016932295.1 candidate division CSSED10-310 bacterium | reverse complement strand
GGCTACACTGGCTACACTGGGAACTCTGGGAACAGGCGACATTTCCGCATCCCCTGGCAGTGGGTTGCCTATTCGCCGCCGTTTTCAGATTCGTCCACTCACCGTCGTTCAATAACACTCACCCCACATGCCGCGTTTCGCCGCCCGTGCTTCCCGTTCCACCTCGCGGTATCGCTCCGCCTTGTCCGTGCACGGCGGGATGGTGAGCGTTCTGGCGAATCCCCCTTCCAGTAATGCCTCGTTGACCAGCAGGTCTCTGGCATACACATGGGCCAGGGTTCGCCCGTACGTGTCCATGGGTTCCTCCTCGCAGACATCCAGGAGGATTGTCCGCCCCCCCACCAGCCGGAGGTTTTCGTTCCTGGCCTCGGAGTAGTAGCACTCGTTTCGTTCCGGTGTGTCGATGCCTATATAGCGGACGCGCTCACCGCCAACCAGTACGATGGTGTCGCCGTCGATCACATAGCTTACCTCGGCAGACCGATCCATGTCGTCCGGTTGGGTCGACCGGGGATCTTCGCCACAGCCGTTGGCGCCCGTGATCAGGATCAGGCAAACCAGCCAGGGGAGTGCGTGCGGCCATCGCGATGCGGGTCGTTTCATTCTGCTCCTTCGTCTTCCTCATGGCCGTCCGCCGTCATGCAGAAGTGGCTGAGGAAGCGGCTCATCACGGTCACGCCGAACTTCAGTGCGTGTCTGGGAAGCCGTTCATCGATACCGTGGATGAGTGGCTGGAAGGACATTTCATCAGGCAATCGAAGCGGGATGAAACCGTACCATTTCGCGCCCAACCGGGTGAAGTGCTTGGCATCGGAGAAACCCGGCAGGAGGTAGGGCACGATTCTCGCGGTGGGTTCCTCGGATCGAAGAGCGGCTTCCATGGCATCCAGTATGGGATCGTCCGGTGGAGCTTCCACGGGCGGCATCCATTGCAGCACTTCGCAATCGAACGAATCTCCCAGCAGGTCGCGCAGTTCTCCGATGAATTGATCCTGGGTAATGCCGGGCAGCGTGCGCGCATCGATGGTCAGTGCCGCCTTGTCGGGCACGACGTTGGCTGCGGTGCCGGCGTGCATGATGGTGGGGGTGGCGGTGTTGTGCAACATGGCGGTGAGGGATGCGGCGAGCGGTGCAGGGCCCAGTCTGTCCAGGATCAGCGGGGCCAGAGCACGATTGAGGAGTGCGCGGATGGCAAGTGAGCGGGGCCAGGGAAGCAGGTTGGCGAGTCGATCTATGAAGCGCTGGGCCACCAGGGTACGGTGGTAGGGCAGCCGTTGCGCTGCCAGGGTTGCCGCCGCCTTGCCTGCGGCCGCGAGCGCATTGTCGACATTGGGAAGCGAGGCATGCCCGGGTTCACCGCGGAACGTAAGGAGCAGGCGGCCGTGTCCTTTTTCGGCCACCTGTATTGGATAGATCCTCCTGCCCTCCACCATGGTGCTGAAGCCGCCCACTTCGCCCACCGCGTACTCGGCCCGTACCAGGTCCGGATGATGGTCCACCAGGTATGCGGAACCGAACCGCCCGCCTTGTTCCTCATCCGCCACGGCGGCGAGGATCACCGGGCGGCGGAGGCGGCCGCCCAGCCGGTGAAGATGAATGAAGGCGGCCAATAGAACCATCAGTGGGCCCTTCATGTCCAGGGCTCCGCGGCCCCAAAAGCAATCTTCCGCAAGGGTGCCGGAGAAGGGTGGATAGCTCCAGTCCTCAGATGCGGCGGGGACCACGTCCAGGTGGCCGCTGAGCAGCAGCGGGGCACCCTCACCCGGCAGTCTTGCCACCAGGTTGGTTCGCCGCGGGCCGCTGTGGATCAGGAACGGTTCGATCCTTTCACCGCGCAGGATGTCCGCCAACAGTTCCGCCGCCGGTTGTTCATTGCCGGGAGGATTGCTGGTATCGATGCGCAGCAGCTCCCGCAGCCAGTTCGCTGCCTGGCCGATGAGCGTTTCGATTGAATCGGCGCGATCACTCATAGGTGAATGGGAGAATGCTCAATTCATCGTAATATGGCCGGTGGTGAATGGTACGCAGGTAGCCGGTATCGCCACCTGCCGGCACCAGGACTGGTTCTTCCTTGTTGTTTCGCAGGGCAGTGCCGGCGACAATGGATTGCGTCGCGGCGGCGGACCCCGGCACCAAAAGGATGATACGTGCCGTGAGTGCGCGAGTAAACGCGTGCATTGAACACCTCCTGGTTGCATGACGGGCGGAGTGCCGCCGCAGATGCGCGTGCCGGTGGCGGGTGGGGATCACTGAACGGCCTCCGGCGTCCCTGGTTTAGGGCGGCACTGAGTGCCGGGGTAGTCGGTGAACAGCGGCGTCGGATCCACCGTGGCGCGTTTTTTAGCTTCCATGAGCAGACCGGCATAGTGGTCGGGTCGTGCTTCGATATAGCTGCCGAGGAGGGAAGCGAATGTGAGGGCGCCGGTATGCAGGTCCGCTTCCCGGTCGGCGGTCTTTGCAATGAAGTAAGGAGTCTCTATGCGACAGGTGTGGACGCCGTTGCCTCCGGCGATCATGAAGAGGGGTATGACTGGTGTGCCGGTCTGCCGGGCGAGGCTGAAGGGGCCTGTGGAGACGCGCATGGTGCGCCTGAGGACCGGGATGTCCAGCCACTTGCTGCCGGCCCTGCCGTCGAAAGCGAAGATGATGAGTTCATTTCGCCTGAGGCATTCGAAGATGGGGCGCATGGATCCCGCCAGGTAGACGAAGGTTACCGGGAGTTCTTTCTCGAAGGACAGGCGAAGATCGAAAATGCGTTGTTGGAGTGGTGACGCTTCGATTTGGTTGAGCCTGTTCCAATCCTTGGGAATACTGCCCAACTGGTTGATGGGATAGCCTCTGAAGCCCAGGGCTGGAATGCTGAACTGGTTGGCGCCGTAATGAGCCAGCAGGATGATGCCGCCGGTGCCGGCGGCCAGTGTCCTGTCCAGTATGTCCAGTCCTTCGTAGCGGAAAAGCCGGGCGGCCGAGGATTTGTCGAGTCTTGGGTAGAGGAAGCTCTGCAACAGGCGCTCATTATCGAGGCGGTAGGAACGGGCGATGATGTCCGCCATGGGCGAGGCGGGCGGTTTGAACAAAAGATTGGCGAGTTCCGTGGCGCGAAGTTCGCGGCCGCGATGGTCGATCAGGTGGCGCAGACCGCCGAGGCAGCGGCCCAGGGCTCCGGCCATGGGTATGGGCAGGATCTG
>JAFGDC010000471.1 GCA_016932295.1 candidate division CSSED10-310 bacterium | reverse complement strand
TGGATCATGGACGAAGTGCAATTGATGGATGCCGGACTCGCCACCACCACCCAACTCCAAGCCTTCCGCCGCCTTCTCGGCACCCTCAAGCCGGCCCGCAGCCTGTGGATGAGCGCCACCATGCGCCGTGAATGGCTGCACACCATCGATGTCGAAGATGCCCATGACTGCGCCGGAGAAACGCAGGTCAGCGAGCATGATCGAACGAACGGCCCACTTGCGCGAATTCTCTCCGCCCGCAAGCCCCTGCGCAAGGCAGCCGCGCGTCTCGACGATCCCGAACAACTGGCCGCCGAAGTGATCGCCGCTCACCAGGATGAAACGCTGACCCTCGTGGTCGTCAACACCATCAAACGAGCCATGGTGCTCCACGATGAGATAAAAAAACGAACGTCCGCCGCCGAACTGCTGCTCATCCATTCACGATATCGACCCGGCGACCGCCAGGCCGTGGTGAAAAAACTATTGTTACCGCCGGGGCTATCCGGTCGCATAGCCGTGACGACCCAGGTCATCGAAGCGGGTGTCGATATCTCCGCCGCAACATTGTTCACCGAAATTGCGCCATGGCCGTCTCTCGTCCAACGCTTCGGTCGATGCAATCGGAGAGGGGAACAAAATTATCTCGCCACGGTCCACTGGATCGATCTCCCCATGATGGAATTTGAAAAACCGGGTAAATTCTCGCTTCCCTATTCCTATTCTGACCTCATCGAAGCCCGGAATGTCCTCACCGATCGTGATGAAGTAAGTCCCGCCAGCCTGCCTCCGGTTGAATCGACTCGAGCCGGCGGCGCCGTCATCCGCCTCAAGGACATCATTGAACTCTTTGATACCACTCCTGACCTGGCAGGGCATGACCTGGACATCTCTCACTTTATCCGAGCAGGCGCTGACCATGACGTGCAAGTGTTCTGGCGCACCTTCAAAGACAACCCTGAAAATCAGCCGCCGCCGCATCGTGACGAACTCTGTCCGGTGGCGATCCAGGACTTCCGCAATCTTCTCAAAAAAAGGCTGAAAAACGTCTGGAGGCACGACGAGTTGACCGATGGATGGGTGCAGGTTCGCGCCTATGATCCACTCTGGCCCGGACTGGTACTAATGCTTCACTCCGGGGAAGGCTGCTACGATCCCGCTCGTGGCTTCACCGAGAAAAGCCGCCAGGTCGTACCGATCGTCAGCGTCGAGTCGACACGGCCGGAAGGCGGCTATGACTCAGACATCACCGCCCGCGATACATGGCAGTCGATCTCCGAACATACCGACAACGTCGTGGCCAAGATCTCGGCCATGTGCGCCGCGTTGGATGTGCCGGAAGCATTCTCCGGTGTCTTAAAGGATGCTGCGCGCTGGCACGATGCGGGGAAAGCGCACCCTGCCTTTCAGGCCAAGATACAACCGGATGCCCTGACCAGCCATCCCGACATGATCGTCGCCAAAGCGCCGGCCACTGCCTGGCGTAAGGATCGGATTCCCCAGACCGCCCAGGCCGATGACGATGGACGCCGCCGGTACTTCAGACATGAACTGGCCTCCGGTCTCGCCGCACTCCTCAACGGCGCCGGCGACCTCACCGCCTATCTCGCGGCGGCCCACCACGGCAAGGTCAGGCTCTCTCTCCGTTCGGTTCCCGGTGAGCAGACACCCCCCAATGTCGAGACACGATTCGCCCGCGGAGTCTGGGATGGTGATGTCCTGCCCTCGACTGCCCTCGGCGGCGGCGTGGTCCTCCCGGAAACAACCTTGACACTCGAGATGATGGAACTGGGGGACAATCCCCATGGCGATAGCTGGTTGGCCCGTATGCTGGCCTTTCGTGACAGCCAAGACTTCGGACCGTTCCGCATGGGATTCCTGGAAGCCCTCATGAAGATCGCCGATGAACGCGCCAGTGGAGGTGAATCATGAGCCGCAACATTCTTCATGGCTGCAAGTCCGAACCATTCGGCTCGTACCTCAAGGCGCTCGGCGTCTTCAGACTGCTTTCCGAACAAGCCGACGGCACCGATGTGAAAGCATGGTGGGAACGAGGCTTCCTGCACGTGGAATCGACACTTCGTGCGGAGGAGGTCATCCGGTTCTTTCTCGACGAGTACGTCCCCACTCCCATTATTGGACCATGGAATGGCGGCAGCGGCTTCTATGAAGGGGACAGCATGAGTGCCCGGGAAACCATGATGCACAGCGACGATCACCGCTTCGCACCCTACAAGGCTGCCTTCACTACCATCAGCGGTTGGAAATGGATGGTGCCCAACGAATTGACCATCTGTTCGATTCTCGAAGGTCTCGAAAAACTGTCTGAATCGATGTCCGGCAAAGGCCAGGAAAAACTCGTCGAGACGGTCCGCGACTGCAATGAACGAATCGACCGCTGTGTCGACTCCGACAACGCTCCCCAGATCCACTCACTGCTCAACATGACGGTCGATGAACTGGGCGCGCTCCAAAAAAATGCCACCGGTGGACTGAAACGATCCCTGACGCATCTCCATGAATCGATAAAGAAGGCCAGGACCGCGCTGAACACCATCTTCCGTAGTAAAAACAAGAAGCGCATCATCGCGGCGTGTCGCGCCGAACTGGATGCACGCGCCCTGGCCTGGATCGACGCGGCGGTGATGACAGGCGCAGAACAAACCTTGCTCTACCCTCCCATTCTTGGCACCGGCGGCAACGAAGGGCGGCTGGACTACACCAACAACTTCTTGCAGCATGCCTGTGCCTGCCTGCTGGAAACGCCACCCAGGCAACGTTCATTCAATCTGCTCGCCAATGCGTTGTTCGCTGAATCGACCAGCGAGTTATCCCGCCATTCAGCCGGGCAATACGATCCCGGCAACGCAGGCGGCTTCAACCAGGGCATGGGCATCGAGAATAAGAAAACCGCGAACAATCCCTGGAATTTCATCCTCACCATGGAAGGCGCCATCTGTTGGGCGAGCGGCCTTACCCGCCGCGCCCACCCCGCTGCCGGCCCCCTGCTGAGCAGTCCCTTCACTGTCGCGGCCCGAGGCGTGGGGTATGGGTCCGCTCATGAGAGCGACAGCGCCCAGGCCAGGGCGGAAATCTGGACCCCCCTGTGGAACGCGCCCGCCACCTATCCTGAAATCCGTTATCTTATCGGTGAGGGACGAGTGGAAATCGGCGGCCGGCGCGCGCGCCACACCATCGAATTCGCCGAAGCCGCCAGCGGACTCGGTGTCGACCGTGGTATCAGTGCCTTCGTACGTTACGGTCTGCTCAAACGGCGGGGTGATTCCTTCGTCGCCATGCCAACCGGACAGTTCCCGGTTCGTTCAGGCACCGAGACCGACCTGCTGCGCCAGTTAAACCCAATCCTCGATCGAATCGACTCATTCCTGCGTCGATTCAAGGAGGTACCGGCCCGTTTCGCATCCTCCAGGCGCGCCATCGATGAAGCGGTGTACCAGGTCTGTCTTCACGGTGGCGCGCCACGACTGAAAAACCTGCTGGCAGCCATCGGCCGCTTCGAAAAACTCCTCGCCGATCGTGGTGGCAAAGGCAATCCTTCGCTGTCCAGACCACTCGGCGGATTGTCACCGCGATGGCTCGCGTGCTCGGATGACCATTCTCTTGAATTCCGCCTGGCAGCAGCTCTCGCCGCAATTTTTGAAACAGGCAACGTCGGACCCATCCGCGCCAACCTCGAACCCGTCGATCCCCACAAGCCATGGCAATGGACCGACAGCAGAGGGCAGACCGCCTGGAATGGACACAACCTCCCCACGCGACTCACTGGCGTCCTCATGCGCCGCATGATGGATGCACAACGCCTCGATTGCCCGAACAACCCGCTCGCCGGACGACTCTTACTTGCTCCTCACGATATTGCCGCCTTCATCGCCGGTGACGTCAACGATGCAATGATCGAAGACCTCCTCTTCGGCATGCTCTGGATCGAACGCGGCCGAACACACTGGAAACCCGTCGCACTGGAACTCAGAAACCGATGGTCCACCCCTGTTCACCATTGGACTATCCCCCGCTCCTGGCTGCTCCTCAAACTATGCTTTCTCCCTGGTCCGATCAACATCAACGCGGAAAACAACCTGTCCATCAAACATGAACATGCCGTTATCCCCATGCTCAAAGCCAACCGCGTGCGTGACGCCTGCGCGGTTGCCCAGCGACGGCTTTTCGCCGCGGGTCTCATGCCGCGTTCCTTCTCGATTCCGGATGGAGAAGATGGAACCAGAATCGCCGCGGCGCTGCTCCTGCCCGCCAGGATCCTTTCAAAACGTCATCTGAGCAAGGTGCTCAAGATGGAATCCCTTTCGGACCAATTGATTTCCGCAACCAACGGACGCACCAGTCCACACAATAAATGACGGTCAACGTCATAGATCAGGAGGCTGACATGATCGAACATTTTTCGGAAATACCAATGATTCTCTTGCATGCCGAACTTACACCCGTGCAAGGCGATAGGTTCCAACCCACCGGATTTCCCGATATCGGAGCCGCCGTATATGAACGCCCGGATGGCACCAGGATGCTGCTCATCGAATCGGCCCAATCAATGGCGAATCGCCTCGAGGCCGTCTGCCTGCTCGGTAACGGGCCGGACATACACCCAGATCTGACCGGAATTCCCTACATCGTCGCCCGCCTGACCGGCGCTACCGATCAAAGAACCAGCTCTCTCATCGAACCACATCGACTCAACTCACCTTTCATAATCACCCACAAGGAATTCGGCGGCGCGTTCCAGACGCAATGCGGATACGATAAGGAAAAACTCCTCGACTGGCCGAAAATTGCCGCCACCATCTTTAAATATGATCCCAACTCATTGCTGCACGGCGCATTTCTGGCGAACCTCGGCGATGGAAGAATCAGGACACCGCGGATGCTCACCGCGTTCATCGAAGCAGAAAATGTGCGTGAAGCCGCCTCCGGTGGCGTGAAATTCAATCCCTTCGATCCCGCCGGCAAGATCCGCGCTACTGCCCATGACAAGGATGTCTACGGCAATGTGCCCTACCACCGCATGGAATACACCGCCGGAAAAATCAGGGCTTATTTCAACATCGACATGAGCCTCATCAGAAACTACAACCTCCCTGACGCGGCACAAGAACTGCTGCTGCTCCTGGGACTCTACAAAATCAGAGCCATCCTCTCGAGCGGCCTGCGCCTGCGCACCGCCTGCGCATTTAAAATGATCGGTGAAATCCAATCGGAACAACCACGAGGATTCATTCTGCCAGCGCTGAACACACTGAAAGCCGACCTCA
Organism: candidate division CSSED10-310 bacterium; assembly: GCA_016932295.1. The sequence goes on along the minus strand of JAFGDC010000471.1, from coordinate 1,199 downwards.
GAAAAACCATCGAACAATGCCGCGCGGCAGGGCTGTTCGCGGTTCCAGCGGTGACTGAACTCATCACAAGCACCAAGAAAAAGGAATCCAGCAAGAAAGAAGCCACCGAAGAAACGGCGGAATGAAGCCATGAATGGTGACCTGATCATCCAACTGAATTTCCCCACCGGACGATACCATGCCAACGCCTGGGGAAGGCATGTCAACGAAGGCATCGGCGAATGGCCGCCATCACCCTACAGACTGGTTCGCGCCTTGCTGGATACCGCCTACCGCAAATTTCCCGGCTGGACCGAAGCGCGGCTATTGAAGCTCCTGGAACCACTCGCAGCCTCACCACCCGATTTCGTACTGCCGCCATTTCACCACGCGCATACCAGGGCCTTCCTCAGCAGCAACACCCCAAAGCGAGAAGCCAAGGCATTGATATTCGATGGCTTCGTCGTCCTGCAACCGGATGCCACGGTCCACATGATCTGGCGGGATACCAGGTTGGAACCGGAGACCGCGGCCGATCTCGACATCCTCCTGCGATCCCTCAATTACCTGGGCCGATCGGAATCATGGGTGCAAGCCCGCCTTGCTGAAAACGAGAGCATTCGAGAACCAACCGCCGTCCCCAGTTATCGAAACAGCAATCACGATGATGCACCATGCCTCCCCATCGCCTGCCCGCGCTCCAGGTTCGACTATGGAGAATCTCCCCATGCGCTGAAAAAACGAGCCGGAAAGGGAAAACAGCCAACTCCGACGTTCGTCCCGTGGCTGGAAGCGCTCTGCTATTCCAGCGACGATATCCAGAATCAGACCATGAGCCACCCGCCGGCCATGGATATGGTGTCCTACTCCATAACACATGATCAGGCGCCGGCAGGCCGCAAGGCGATCCAGGCGCCTTCCCCATCATCGCGTCACGTGAACGGCGTTCTGTTCGCCCTGGACGGCGCTGTCCTGCCCCGTATAGAGGACACCGTGATGGTGGGTGAAACCATGCGATTCAAACTGATGGGCGCCGGCAAAAGCATCACTGGTGCGGATCGGGTTTCTTCGATGTTCAGCGGCAAGGCGGCCGATGGACTGCCACTCCAGGGACACCGACACGCCTATATCATGCCGGTCGACCTGGATGATGACGGTTTTATCGATCATGTCTATGTCTGCGCCAGGGGAGCCCTGAGTTGGGACGAATGTCTCGCCAT
>JAFGDC010000470.1 GCA_016932295.1 candidate division CSSED10-310 bacterium | reverse complement strand
GAAACTGTTCGGTGACCACCTGTTCATCAGCGGCAACCAGGGACTCACCGTCTACAATGCGGCATCGGTCAGAATCCCGGACGCCGCGCCGGAACCGGTGGCATACTATTGGGGCGTGAACGTGTATGGTCTTGACGTGGCGACCGCCTGGGAATCCTCGCCCGAGTATCCCTACAATGCCATGATCGCCCTCGCGGAATGGGGTTCCACGAGCCTGCACCCGCGACTGGTGCTCCTCAGCCTTTGCGGCGACGATCTGTTCGAACGCAGCGCTACCAACGGCTTCAACACATGGAACCTCGGCGCAGTGGCGCTGGATCCGGACCGCCGGCAGGTGTATGTCGGCGGCTGGGTGTTGGGGTCGATCTTCGCCCTGGACTGCGAGGATCCCGCGGCCCCGGTCATGATCGCTCAATCCGACCAGCAGCATCCGACCCATCATTTCGTGATTCATGATTCCCGCCTCTGGTCCAGCAGATCCTACCTGAATGCCACCAATCATTTCGCCGCTTTCAGCCTGGAAGATGCCACGCTGCTGGACCTGCTGGGTACCGTCGGTGAACCGCTGCCCTTTTTCGCGGCGCTCGACCTGGATGGCTGCGTCCTGTGCGGCAGCAGCGGTACGGGCGGCCGGGCATACCTGATTGATCCCGCCGCCACCGATTTCGGGTCGCAGCCCGAAGACGAGGTGACGCTCTTCGATCTTGCCTACGACGTCGCCTGCGAAAACGGCGTGATGCTCATCGCCAATGAATGGGTGGGGATGGTCACCTACACCTACGACAACTGGCAGCTCACTCCCCGGCCGGAGCTACGGATGGCCACGGGGGGATTCAGCCAGCGGATGTGGGGAGCGCTGGGTGAAGTATATGTGGCGCAACGCGGCGGCGGCTTGTGGTTGGCCTCCTGGGATGCCCTCGACGATTGGAGCACGATCCGTGAATACGGCACGGGCGTCGAGGACGGGCTGTTCATCTACGCGGGGTGCCGGGTGCCGGGAGGCAGCCTGCTGCTCGCCGCCGCGCACACCATCATGGGGTCGGAAGGCGCATCCATACAGTTCGTGGATGATGCTTTGAACCTCGTGGAAGCCCATGGGATCGACACCCTGGATGATGACGACCGGGGATACGGGTTCGGCCGGGTGGTTCAGGTACCAAGCTCCGATACGTACCTGTTGACCGGAGGGCGGCATGAAGATGCGGGTCGGATGCGAGGAATCGTCTCCTGCCGGTTATGCGCCCAGGGCGCGACCCACATCGACCAGGTCAGGCGCTGGGGATCGATGCCGCTGGAACCGCCGTTGAAGGTGTTCGACCTGGCGGTGAAGGACGGGCTGCTGCTGGTGGCATGCGGCCTGGGAGATTATGCCTCAGGCCCGGGCGGCCGAGTGCAGGCGTACGAATATTCCACCGGCAGCGCCGAGCCTGATGCCACCATCCTGAATTGCGATGGTTCGGGTCGATTCCACATTCCGGAGGCACCGGAATACGAGCTGGAATTCTCCTGCGACGTATGGGCGTTGACCGTTCAGGCGGATGGTGAATTGGCGGCGGTTGCCCTGTCGGACGGACTGGTCTGTTTTTCCATACTGGATGATCCCCCCACTCCGTTCCGGCTGGAGGACATTCTGGAACCCACGGCGCACAGCTTCCTCGATGTTGCCTTCGACGGCGCCGGCTACCTCTACGCCACATCGCCCGTCGGGGTGTACAAGCTGGCGGTCGACGCGGCGGCGCCGGCGTTGTCGAAACAGGTGGCGTTCTATCCGGGAACCCCGTACGACGATCCGCAGGATGTCTATCCCGATCCCGATATCGAAGCGCTCGTCAGCCCGCAAGGACTCTGGATTAGTCAGGACAACAGGGTGTTCGTGAGTTGCCGGACCGGTGTCGTCTACGAGCTGAGGCTACCCGGCGGCACCCTACCCACGCCGACACCCGTGCCGCCATGCGGTGATTTCGGCGTCGAAATGCTGGCCTCCCACGCCCACGTATCACCGGGCGATACGTTCTGGATACTGGCTGGCGTCTGCAATCCCGACCTCCCGGTCCCGGCGGCACCCTTCGTGGCCATGCTGGACATCGGAATCGGCGAGTATTGGTTCTTCCCGCGATGGTTGCACTGGCCGCCCGATTTCGACTTCCTGCCGACAGACCTGGAAACAGGAGTCACCTCCATCCAGGTGCTCGCCCCCTTCACCTGGCCGGACACCGGAGCCGATAGCCTGGACGGCATTACGATGTACGGCGCGATCCTGACCACCGACATGACCGCGATCCATGGAGAGATCGGCTCGGTGTCATTCGGTTTCGGGCCGAAATGATGATCGGCGGCTTGCCGTCTCACCTCGTGCGGCGTAACTTAGGTTTCGATATAAGCCTGAAGTGGATCAATAGTGAGGAGCGGTTGCCCAACGAAAAGCGCCTTCGTGTGACTTCAGTGGTGTCTTTATCAGCGCCACTGGCATGTCGGGGGCGGAGGAAAGACCAATCAGGCTACGCCCAGGGCGCATGTGATCACTCCGACGCGTAGCCCCGGCACACCAAGATTGTCAGGTCACTCCCGCATGCAGTCAACACCTCCCGCCTGGTTGCCGTGGACGATTGAAAGCCAACGCACCACGACGATCATTACAAGATTCCGGGTACGACCCCATTGG
>JAFGDC010000469.1 GCA_016932295.1 candidate division CSSED10-310 bacterium | reverse complement strand
TCGGCTTGTGCACCATTATGGTGAACGAATTCTCGCGCTTTCCCTTCTGTCTCATTAAGTTAAAAAATCAGGCGGGGGATTTGGGACGGATTGGCCAGCGGTGCCTACCTGAATGATGCCGGTGGAGATCGTGTCAGTACGCAAAACCATGCGCACCTCGTCAAATGTTTTAACATATTGAAATAAAGAGAAATGTTCGCAATTGGTCGGCGCCGCAGGTGTTCCGATGAGGCCGGCTATGAAATCGTTTACATAGCGGACTTGGGTGATATGGGTGCAAAACGTTGCGGGGAGCGCCGCGGGAATTGTTGCATAGGTGGCATGGATCATGCATACTAACTACACAACCACCAGCAGGTGAAATTCACGACGTGAGGAGGTGAGAAGAAGTATGTTGGATTTACTCATGAATTTGTGGAATGACGAAGAAGGCCAGGGGATGACGGAGTATATTCTCATCGTGGTCCTCATCGCCATCGCTGCCATCGCTGCGTTTATTTACTTCCGGGACATCCTGAAACAGAAGACGCTGGACGCTGCCGACAGCCTGGAAGGTGCAGAGTAGCGGTTGTAAGGTGCGGGGAGGGCGACCTCCCCGCACAATCCGAGGGAGGTTGCATGAAGCGGGTGCTGCGGGCGCTGTGGTGTGACGAGCACGGGCAGGGAATGACCGAGTACATGCTGCTGGTGGTCCTGCTGGCGGTTACGCTGGGGCTCGCGTTCAGACAGTTTCAACACGCCGTGGTCGAATATTACGACCGGGTGACCTTCTGGATTTCGCTGCCGATTCCGTGATTGGTTAAGGAAAAGAAGTTCATGTGGCGAGATCCGGTGATATGGTCCGGCATCACGCAGGGGGTGCTTCTCCTGCTGCTGGTGGTTTGCGCGGTTACCGATTTGGTGTATTCCAAAATCTACAACAAGGTGACCGTAACGGCCATGGTGTGCGGTGTGGTCACCAATACACTGGCTTCCGGTCTTGACGGGTTGAAGACGAGCCTGGTGGGGCTGGTGCTGGGGTTCGGATTGTTCCTCATCGTCTACATGTTCGGCGGCATGGGCGGTGGTGATGTGAAGCTCATGGGGGCCATCGGCGCACTGGGCGGCTATCCGTTCATCCTCTGGGCGGTGTTTTTTTCCGCGTTGAGCGGAGGACTCATAGCGATTTTGATTATGATGTATCATGGGCGGCTCTGGCGTGGCTTCAAGAACGTGTTCCGCGCGCTGTTCACGTGCATCATGCCGCATCGGGTCACCGAACCGCTGGATCCGAGTGACAGCATGAAGATTCCGTTCGGATTCGGCATTTCCATCGGCACCCTTTGGTGTTGGATCCTGAGCATCCTGGGGAAGATATGAGTATCAATGAGTTGCGGGGCGCATGCCGGGATCAGACCGGCGCTTCGATGGTGGAATACATCTTGATAGTGGTACTGATCGCGGTGGGGCTCATCTCCGTCCTGGTCATGTTCCGCGACTCGTTGGGCGGCTTGTTTTACAAGGGCGGCGGCGGTCTCGATGCCGCCGATGGTGGGTCCTACACGACGGCTGACGCACCCGGCGGTGTCCATGGCGGTGCCGGAGGCGGCTTCGCTGCGCCGGCGGCCGGATCAGGGGCGGCGGCGATTGGTCCTGGGCTTTCGGCGCCTGGAGCAGGCGGTGATCTGGCGTCGCCCGGAGGGGTCACCCACGAGCAGGCGGCCCGCGCCGCCAACGGTTCAATTCAACCGCACAGCAAGAAAAACCGGGTCGAGGCGCCCAATTACTCGCGCGACGAGTTACACAATCTGTACGGCGACGAAAAAGCCTACCAGGCGGAACTGGAGCGGCAGCGATGGAATCTCATCGTCCGCTACATGATCCTCGGGTTGGCGATCGCTGTCTTCATCGGACTGATCATCATGACCACCATCCGGGTGCGCGTCATGTTCAAGCAGGCGCGCAACCAGTAGCGCATGGGAGGCTGGGTATGAGACGCAGAAGAAGACTGGGCGAAGACGGCCAGGCCATGGTGGAGTTCGCCCTGACCTTTCCCATACTGCTGGCGCTGGTGACGGCCATCCTTGAGTTTGCGCTGATGTACAACGCCAAGGCCATGGTCAATTACGCCGCGTTCAACGGCGCCCGTTGCGCCGCCGTGTACGTGCCCCGGGATTACGAAATCTTCGGTTTCCCGTTCAGCGATCCCAACGAGGTGGACTGGTGGAAAAAGTATTTCAAAATACACCTGTCCATCGCCCTGTCGATGGCGCCCATCTCGCCGGAGGGTCTGGACATCGCTTCCCATATTCCCATCATCGGTCCTTTCATCGCACTGATCAATGATGTGTTCGAGTCCATGCCCGGTTTTCTGCGAGACATGCTGAACGGGGTCGATCGGCTGTTGTACGCCTATGCCGCCACCGCCGGATTGGGGTGCGACGGGGTCTCCATCACCGATGACCTGGGCGAGGATTATGGGACCGGGCAGCATCTGCGCTCCGGCCGGGACGGCGGCGACATCGTCATCAAGGTCAACTATGTGTATCACCTGCAGATCCCGGTGTTCAACCGGCTGCTGGGTTGGTGGTGGTTCCCCAGCAGGCGGCATCTATGGAGCTGGATCTTCCTGGGGGAGGAAACGTTCTGGAACATCCGGGGCCGTTGCTCCATCCCCAACGAGCCGCATGTGAACCATTCACAACAGTCGGAGTATCCCTGGTACTAAAGGAGGACTCCATGATTTCCTACTTGATCAGGCAGATGAAGGGCGTGAACAGGGACCAGGAGGGACAGTCCATCGTGTTTGTCACCCTGATCCTCATGACCCTGGCATCATTCGTGGCGGTCACCATCAATATCGGTAATTTTGTCGCCACCAAGATCCGCATGCAGAATGTGGTGGATGCGGCGGCCCTCAACGGCGCCATTTGGGAGGCGCGCGGCTTCAATCTGGTGCAGGCCCTCAATGCCGCGGTCTTCTCCGGTGACTGGGTGTTCGCCACCGAACTCGCCGAGAATGTCGTGTATTTCGCCGAAGCCGCTTCCTGCGGTTTCATCCCGCCGCCCTGCTGGCCGGCGGTGGCCACCTGGCTCATAGACCTGGCGTTGCTCTTCGAGGATCTCTTCAATATCGAACACATGATAGAAAACATCAATGATCTGCAGGAAACCATTTCCTCCACCATCACGCCGCTCAACATCACCATCGCGTACGCCAGCGAATTGTTCCTCAATCCCTACAACGAATCCTCCTTCTATTACATCCTGCCGGGCACCTATTTCTTCTCCGGTTCAGTACTCTTCGAGGATACCCCATGGGGTGGCAGTTGGTACGATCTGTTCCTCGGCAAACTCGCCTGTCGGCCTTCCGGCGGCGGTCTGTTCTTCGATTACTACTTCGCCACCAGCCGCGATTATCCCCAGCACCAGTGGTTGTTCTCCTTCGCCTACCGGGAACAGGACGAGGAGCCCATGTTCAAGCGGCAGTTCGATGCCGGCGGCATCGGATACTTCGTCATGGCTCAGGCCCGACCCTATTCCAAGGCCAACTCAAACTGGCTCAGCTATACCCACATTTACGACGGCAACACCTGGGACGTGAAGCTCATGCCGGTGAATTTCGATGACATGCTGTGGGGCACCCTGTTCGGCTGGTTCCCGCCGCTTCAGTGGTTGTTCGCGGCCATTTCCAACACCCTGCTGTTGCATTGAGAGGTGCATGATGATCCTAGCACGAACCAGGCGCGGCCAGCGGGGACAGAGCATGGCCGAGTTCGTTATCGTGGTGCCGGTGCTGACCCTCATGTTTTACGCCGTGCTGTATTTCGGTCAGGCGGTGGTGTACAAGGGCCGTGTCGCGATGGCGGCGCGCTACCTGACCCTCAAGACAGCCCGTGGCTTCGGCTCGGGGAATATTCACGATCATTTCTTCTCCGATGTGGGACCGGCCAATTCTTCCAAGAGTACCGATACGTATCCCTGGATCAATATCGGCGGCATGTTCACCACCGCCGCGGCTTTCGCCTACCACGACCAGTTGTTGGAGGGGCTGGTGCTGCCGCTCAATCCCAATGTCTGGGAGCTGTCCACCACCGGCGAGGTGTCCTATCGGTACGATCCGCCCGGGTATCTGAGTTTTATCGGGCAGAAGAAGCACAAGGCGGGGTTGATGGTGGACGGCAACCCCTGGGCCTGGCCCACCATGGATCTTCCCTGGGGTATCACCATGGAGCTGTTCCTGGCCGCCTATGCGCTCGACAACGATCTGACCCCCTGGTGGCTGCCCATGCCATGGATGATGGGGTTCCCCCGCTGGTGGGCCCTGACCCCGTGGTTCTTCCTGCCGCCATATCCGCAAAGTGATGTGTGAGGAGGTACTGGGTATGAAGGGTATCACCACCAGGAAGCTCCTGGCCATGACTATTGTTGTTCTCGCCGTGGTGGTCTTTGGCAGTGCTCAGTATTATGGCATGGATCGAGCCGCGGCGCTGGTCTACGATCTCGGCCGCGGTTTCGCGAAGACCGGCGCTGGCAGTGTTCCCGGCGAAGTGTTCTCGCATCGGGCTGAGATGACTGTCAACGGTCGCCTGCTGCATCTTTCCTACAGTACATGCCAGGAGACGGTGCCTCGCATCCTGGAGCAGGTCATGCAGGCGCTGCCGCAGGACGGCAAGATCCGCTTCTGGAACATCCGCGATGTCGGGGGTGTTGTCGCATACGAAGCCGATGGTCTGCTCACCATCGTTTCCGCCAGTTGGGACCCACCCACCGGAAGCTCACTCATCACCAGGGGTTGGACCGAGTTCGAGCCGGACGGTATGCTGGCCGATCTGGCTGCTCCCTTGTCTCGTGAACTGGGTGAAATCGTGGAGGCGCGCGGCGGGGAGCTGGCCGAACTGGCCGGTCACCTGGCTGTCGGTTGCGATATCGGGCAGTTCTTGAATGCCCAGGTGGCGCTTATCAACAGCGATCCGCAACTGGCGGCCGCCTTCCAGTCCATCCGGGGCATGACCGCATCCGTCAGGCGCGATGCGCCGGGTGCTGATCTTGACCAGGTTCCCAGGCCACCGGCCAGTACCAGGCTGGTGAGCATGGAACAGAACCTGCCGAGTGGGGGTCGGATGGCCATGGTGAGCTATCAGGCGGCCTCGGATCTGGCCGCGGTGGATAATTTTTATGTGCATGCAATGGGTGCCGCCGGTTGGCGCAGCGACCGCGTCTTCGACAATGTGTCCACCCAAGCCGCCGCTGAGAAAAAGTATCTTTTCACCCGTGCGCAGGCTACCTGCAGCCTGGCCATCAAGAAGGATGTGGGCGCTTCCGATACCCGTGTCACTATCCTTTATCTTGACAAGATTCTCTGAATAACTATAGTTTACTCACCGTAGCTCGTCGTAAATCCACGTGTGATCGGGCGGTCACGCCGACCGCAGCGGATATGCGCGATGCCCCTGGACAAGCGTTCCTCGGTGGACCCGCCGAGTATGGAAAGGAGCGACCATGAGGCAGAAGGGGGTTCTTCTCCTGGCATTGATTCTGGCGGTGGTGGCCGTCGTCCTCGTTCAACTGTACCTGCATCAGCTCAAGGCGGAGCGCAAGACTAAGGACATGGTCTCGGTCTTGGTGGTGGCCAAGGATGTCCCCGCCGGCTCGGCCCTGCTGGGCACGCAGGTCACCTCGCAGATGATTCCCAAACAGTATCTGAACCCCAACGCGGTGCTGCCCAAGGACCTCGATCTCATCCTCGGCATGACTACCGCCAACGACCTGCGCAAAGGGCAGCAGATCCTGTGGACCGACTTTATCACCGAGCCGGAAGAAGGCCTGGCCGGCATCATCAGCCATGGCGAACGCGCCCTGACCCTCGATGTCACCATGCGCACCGGTGTGGCCGGACTCCTCCGGCCCAACGACCATGTCGATATCATCGGCACATTCCGAACGCCGCGTGAGGTCAAGGTCTCCAAGCAGGACCTGTTGAATTTCAACCAGGATTTCTCCTACCAGTACGAGCAGGTGACCGTCACGCTGCTGCAGAATGTCACCATCCTGGCGGTGGGCGACATCATCGGCAGCAAGGAAGCCACTTCGTCCCTCATACCCGATGTGAACATGTCGGAGGAACCGCCAGCCGGCATGAACGTACCCGTGTACAACCCGGCCAAGGCAATGAACAACATGTACAGAACCGTTACCGTCCTGGTGACGCCTCTGGAAGCGGAATTGCTCACTCACGCCGTGGCCACCGGTGAAATTACCCTGGCCCTGCGCAACCCCGAGGATATGATCACCGAACTGGCGCTGCCCAACATCAAGTTCACCGATGTCGTCAAACCGGAATTCCTCAACGATATCCAGGAGAAGCGCACCAAGGCCATGAAGGACAAGATCGACATCATCCGCGGCCCCGGTTCGAAACGCAAGAAAACCCGTCCGTAACCGCGGCGCGGGATGGAGTTAAGGTGTTAGGCCATGTCTATCACACGCACCAATCTTTGGAGGTGAATCCGGTGAAGAGAACCCTGTTTGTTTCGCTCACCCTGCTGGCCGTGCTCTTGGGCGCCACGCTGGCAGCTCTGGCTCAGGAAGATGCGGTCACGATCCTGATCGGAGAACAGAAGAGCATCGACGTCCGCAATGTCCGCCGGGTGGCGGTGGGTGATCCCAATGTCGCGGATGTGAAGGTGATCAGCGAGAGTGAAATGTTGCTGACCGGCATCAATACCGGCAGCACCACCCTGACCATCTGGGACAGCGCCGGTGGCAAGTCCGTCCTGCGCGTCGTGGTGGTGGCTCGTGATCCCCGCCAGATCAAGCGCGAGGTGGAAGACCTGCTGACCGACGTGGAAGGCGTCCAGGTCAAGGTAGTGGGCGATCGCGTGGTGCTGGACGGCGAGGTGTTCCGCGAGAAGGACCTGAAGCGCGCGCAGATGGTGGAAGCCATGTATCCCAAGCAGGTCATCCTGCTCCTCGAGTATAACAAGGCGTACATCCAGATGAAGCGGATGATCCAGATCGAGTTCAAGTTCTACGAGATCGAGAAGACGGCCCTTACCAAGCTGGGTGTCAACTGGAACCAGTTGCTCAATCCCGCCGCCAATCTGGTGACTGTCGACTACACGCTGCCCCTGAACATGCGGAAATCGCAGACCCCCGGCGAGATCAACGACGATGCCGAGGAGGATCCGTATGGCACGGTGCGGGTGGGCGTCAACTTCAATCCCCTGAAGCTGAACCAGGATACCAACCGCAACCGCCTGCTGGCCGAACATCAGGCCATCGTCCGCAGTGGCGAGGCACTGGATTTCCTCATCGGCGGTGAATACCCCATCGTCATCGAGGGTGGCGTAGGGTCCGCCGGTGCTGTGGAATACAAGGAATACGGCACAAGCATCAAGTCCACTCCCGAAATCGACAAGATCAACAACGTGCTGATGCCCCTGGAACTGGAATCCAGCGAACTGGACTGGTCCAACTCGGTTCAGGGCTACCCCGCCTTGAAGGTCAACCGCAGCAAGACCACCATCAACCTGAAGGCCGGCCAGACCATGCTCATCGGCGGCATCTTCAACAAGAGCTACGCCAAGGCGCTGGACGGACTGCCTGGTTTCAGCCGCATCCCCATCATCGGCTACCTGTTCGGCTCAAAGGAGTTCCAGAACGGCAGGACCGACGGCGTTCTGTTCATCACGCCCACCATTATCAATCCCGTCGACGACGCCTCCCAGAGCCCCCGCATCCAGGCTGTCATCGATATTTTCGAGCAGATCGATCTGAAGATCTGACATGAGCGCCCTCCGCCAGCGGGGCGCGGACCGCACCCTCGCAAGGGAAGGATCGCCGGCCCGCAGGCTGGGGGAGAATCGAAATCCACGCAGGGGGGAGGTTGACTCCACAACTCCCCCCTGCTACTGTAACTCAATGATTATAAAGAACACTTCCCGGTCCGCTGGTGAGGAATAGAGATGGCCCAGTTACGTATCAAGGATCGCAACGGTTCCGAGCAGATCAAATCCATCACCGCCGCTCGCATCTCCATCGGTCGTAATTACGATAACGACGTGGTGCTGAGACACAGCAAGGTCTCCCGGCAGCACGCCGCCCTCGTGCATGAAAACGGCGCTTACATCATCGAGGACTTGCGCAGTTCGAACGGTACCTACATCAACGATGAGAAACTGGTCACCAGGCATCGACTCCGGACAGGCGATGTCATCCGCATCGCGGACTTCGAACTGCTTCTCGACGTTCCGATCGAGGATACTTCGGCCGTGTCCGTGGAGAGCAAAGCCACCGCGCCATCCGCGCCCCGCCCGAAGCGCGAGGTGGAGTTGCCCCCCGAGCCGGAACGGGAGCGTACCCCGTTACCCGCGCGAAAGACATCCAGCGACCAGAAACGGGAACAGATTCTCTTCGAGATCCGTCAGGAAATCCACAAGCGGCTTCTCGAATACATGGATCTGAGGAAGATGGATTTCGGCAAGATTCAGGATCTCCAGCTCCACGAGGACACCGGCCGGTTGGTTGACGAGATCATCCTGGAGCTGTCCGACGATATCCCCGGTTGGGTGGACCGTCCCAGGCTCAGCAAGGATGTGCTCGACGAGGCGCTGGGGCTCGGCGCCATCGAGGACTACTTGCGGGACGAGTCCATCACCGAGGTGATGGTGAACAATGCCGACCAGATCTTTATCGAGCGTGCCGGCCGGCTGCAGCGCGTGAACCGTCGGTTCTCCTCCAACGAGGCGGTGTTGGCGGTGATCGAGCGGATCGTGGGTCCCATCGGCCGCCGGATCGATGAGAGCAATCCTTATGTGGACGCCAGGCTCAAGGACGGCTCCCGTGTCAACGCCATCATTCCGCCCCTTGCACTGACCGGCCCCACCGTCACCATCCGGAAGTTCGCCAAGAACCCTTACACCATAGAAAACCTCATCTCCTTCGGCACCCTGTCCGCGGAAATGGCGATGTTTCTCAAGGCCTGCGTCATGGGGAGGCGGAACATCATCATCTCCGGCGGCACCGGTTCCGGTAAGACCACTCTGTTGAACGTGGTATCAGCCTTCATTCCTGAAGGCGAACGTATCATCACCATAGAGGATTCAGCTGAATTGCAGCTTCCCCAGGCCCACGTGGTCTCTTTGGAGTCCCGGCCGCCCAACATCGAGGGCAAGGGCGCTATCACCATCCGCGACCTGGTGCGCAATTCGCTGCGTATGCGCCCCGATCGCATCGTGGTGGGTGAGTGCCGCGGGGCCGAGGCCCTGGATATGCTGCAGGCCATGAACACCGGTCACGAAGGCTCCATCAGCACGGTACACGCCAATACTCCCAACGATTCGCTGCACCGCCTCGAGACCATGGTGCTGATGGCCGGCATGGAAATGCCCATGCAGGCCATCCGTGACCAGATCACCTCGGCCATCAACATCATCGTTCAGACCCATCGCTTCTCCGACGGCACCAGGAAGATCACCAACATCAGCGAGGTCCGGGGCTTCGACAAGGCCAACCGGATCAAGGTGGTCCACATCATGCGCTATCGACAGGAAACCCTGGATGCCGAAGGCCGGGTAATAGGTGATTTCATTTCCACCGGTGAAATTCCTACCTTTATTGATGAATTCAAGGCGCGTGGCATACGCATCGATGCCGGCGTGTTCGAGGCGGAACGCGTCCTTGGCAAGGAGGGATGATGAGCGGGTTCCTGCCGATCCTGATTTACGTGCTGACCTTTCTCTCCGTGCTCCTCTTCGTGTTCGCCGGCTGGGCGGTGTTCCGTAAGGGAATCAAGCGCTACGAGGAAAAATATCTCACCCAGACAGCCCAGACCCTGGACGAGATGTTTCTCATGTTCACGCCGGAGCAGATACTGTACCTCAACCTGCTGAGCGTTTTCCTCCTGGCGGTGCTCGGCCTGATCCTGTTCCAGGACATCCGCGCCCTGGTGGGCGGCGCCATCCTGGGATACCTGCTGCCGCGCACGATCCTCCGCATGCTCAAAAACAAACGATTGAAAAAATTCGACGAGCAACTCACCGATGCCCTCGGCACCCTCTCCAATTCGCTCAAGGCCGGTTTCAGCCTGGTGCAGGCGCTTGAAATGCTGAGCCGGGAAATGAACCCGCCCATCTCCCAGGAGTTCGGCCTCATGCTTCGCGAGAACAAGCTGGGCGTCCACCTGGACAAGGCCCTGCAGAACATGACCGAACGCATCCAGTCCAATAATCTCGACCTGGTGGTCACCTCCATCATCATCGCCCGCACCGCCGGCGGAAACCTGGCGGAAATTTTCGATCGCATCGCCGAGACCATCAGGGAAATCAGCCGGCTGGAAGGCAAGATCGATGCCCTCACCGCCCAGGGCCGGCTCCAGGCGCTCATCCTGGGCCTGCTGCCAGTCGCCCTCGGTTTCATCATGTATCTGCTGGACAAACCGTCCATGTCGCTGCTCTTCACCGATCCGCTCGGCTGGGGAATCCTCGGCATCATCATGCTGTTCGAGGGGATCGGCACCTACATCATCTGGCGCATCATCTCCATCGATATCTAGGAAGGAGGAGACCGATGTTGGATTACATGCTGCAGGACGTCAGGGGCTTCGTCATCCTGACCGCCATCTCCCTTTGCGTGTTCGGCGCCGTCTTCCTGATCATCCTTTCCGTCAAGCCGAAGAAGATGCTGGAGGGCGTCGACTACAGCCCATTACCCAAGCGCGGAACCCTTACCAGGGTACGCGATGACCTCAGGAAAAAATCGCCCATATACCGTATCATGCTGCCGGTTATCGGTTATGTCGCCTTCTTTGTCTCCAAGATGCCTATCACCGGGTATCGCAACCGATTGCAGCGCAACCTCACCACCGCCGGCAGTCCGGGCACCTTCACCCCCGATGAATACATCGCCATCATCGTACTCAGCGCCTTGTCCATGCCCATCTTCCTCTTCCTGGTGTCGGAAGCGGTGTTCGGCGCCTGGCACCCTCTGCTGCTCATCGGCGGCTTCATCTTCGGCGTGGTCTATCCCTTTATCTGGCTCACCGATGCCACCACCCGGCGAACCAAGTCCATCAACCGCTCCCTGCCCTACACACTGGACCTGCTGACCCTCTCCATCGAAGCCGGACTGGATTTCATCGCGGCGGTGGAGCGCATTGTCACCAAGAAGCGCACCCGCGGCCCGTTGAGCGAGGAACTCTTCCAGATGCTTCAGGAACTCAAGATGGGCAAGACCAGGCGCGAAGCGCTCCGGGATATGGCCAACCGCGTGAACCTCGAAAACCTCAACACCGTTGTTTCGGCGCTCATCCAGGCTGATCAATTGGGCACCAGTTTGGGACCGGTCCTCAGGATCCAGTCCGAAATGCTGCGCCTGCGCCGCTCGCAACGGGCAGAAAAACTCGCCATGGAAGCCCCGGTCAAGATGATCTTCCCCCTGCTGTTCATCTTTACGAGCGTCTTCCTGCTGCTGTTCGGACCGGTAATCATCAAGGGCTTCCGGGGAGCGCTGCTGTGAGCCGCCGGAGGCCTTGCCGGACCCAGGGAGGAGACTCATGACCAGTCCGCATGCGCGCCTCATCATCTACGACGGCGCCGAGGTTCGCGCCGAATTCCTGCTGACCAGGCCCCAGACCCTGTTGGGCAGGGCGGCTGACAGTGACATCATCATCGACGATCGTCTGGCTTCCCGGCTCCATGCCATCATCATCGAGGAGAACGGGGTGTACCTGTTGCGCGACAACAACAGCCGCAACGGCACCGCGGTCAACAACCAGAAGGTCATCGAAACCCAGTTGCGGCCGGGCGATCAGATCAGGATCGGCGGCACCGTGATGGAATTCATCATGGAAGGCGCGGACTCCGAAAGTGAAGACTTCGAACTGAGCTGGAAGAAGGAAAAACCGAAGAAGCAGCGCAGGATGTGGAAGCCATCGCGCTCCCTGATCATTACGTTCATCCTCGTGGTCCTGATCATCATGCCGCTGTTCCTGTGGAAAAATTTCATCCGTCCTCCCGTGAAGGTGAACCGCCCCTTCCAACTGCCCTACGAGCACGAGCTGGGCTTCATGCCCAACGGCGACAAGAACCACTCCCGCAAGGTGGAATACGAATTCGAGGGGGGCGGTGAAGCCCTGACGCTGTATTACAAGGTCTGGGACGTGGACGACGAGGATGAGCTGGATATCTTTCTGAACGGCGAGAAAATCCTCGATGTCCCCCCAACCGGCAGCGGCAACTGGAGCGGCGAGCGGGAACTGCTGCTGCCCGGCTCCCTGATCACGGCAGAGGAGGGCAACGTGGTCGCCTTCGTCAATCCCCGCAATCCGGCGAACAAGGAGTTGTGGGGTGTGAGCACGGTGCGGGTGGAGGAGAAACGGGAGTTCCCCTGCGATCCGGCCATGGCGGAAAGCGCGTACGAGGTGGGCAAGGCCAAGTACGAATCCAAGAAGATCGTCTATGCCAACCTGTATGAATCCATCAAGCGGCTGGAGCTGTGCGTGGCGTACCTGCAGAACTGCCAGACGCGGCCCGACTACTACACGGACGCCGTGGCCATGCTGGACACGGCCGCCAAGGAACTGCAGAAGGAACTCAAGTTGCATTTCTTCCAGGCCACCAAGTACCAGCGCATGAAAAAATACGATGATGCCGAGAAGGAATTGAAGATCATCCAGGCCATGGTGCCCGATTCCTCCGAGGAAGAGCACCTGAAAGCCAAGCGGGAGCTGGCCCGGATGCAGGAGCGCCGGACCCGGCAGGGGCGGTGA
>JAFGDC010000468.1 GCA_016932295.1 candidate division CSSED10-310 bacterium | reverse complement strand
GCACAATTTCCCGGTCCATGTCACTGCTGAAGCCGATCGGACCAATGGGATCCTCGCCGCCGTCACCATCCGCCAGGGCGACATTGCCGGCCACACCCAACACCAACATGAGCACCATCATAATACTGACTACCGTGAAATACTTTTTCATAGCCTTCCTCCTCAAATCAGATAAGTTGCATTCCCCCACCGAACGAGAATCATCGATGAAGGAACCGGGGACTTCCAAGTCATTGATTACCCGGATTCCACCAGTGAAGCAATATAAATTATTGATTTCTATGGGAATCTATAATGGTAAAAAAATGTTACCACTGAAATGATCGCAACGGCGATGAACCATTGACAATCAATGATCGATTCGCGGAAATGCCGCCATGTAACCACGTTTTACACGCAATAAATGGTTACACATGAGAAGGTGTTTCCGGTATGGTCATTTCCTTAGTTGTGATTTTTTTATACCATAGACTTTCAGTTTTCGATCCAGGGTTGGACGGGAGATACCAAGGAGCTGACAGGTTTCGATTTTTTTGCCGCCGGTGTATTCATAGGCTCGTCGTATGTGTTCACTTTCCACTTCTTTGAGGGAGCGGAGATCGAGGGCGTCTGGGGCATACCTGGCATGTTCGCGGCTGCCCTGGAAGTTCCTGGGCAAATCACGGCGGCGCAGGATGGGGGTTTTGCCGAACAGTACCGCATACTGGATGGCGTTCTCGAGTTCACGGATGTTGCCTGGCCATTCATAGTGGGTCAGAGCGTCCAGCGCATCCTGGGAGAAACCCTGGATGTCCTTGCTGTATTTTTCCCGGAAGGTGAACAGGAATTCCGTGGCAAGCAGGGGGAGATCCTCGACGCGCTCGCGCAGGGGCGGCACATTGATGGTGAACAGGTTGAGCACATAGAACAGGTCACGGCGAAAGGTGCCCGTTTCCACCAGTTCCTGGAGATCTTTTGCACTGGCGGCAATGATGCGCACATCCACTTCCACGGCACCGTTGGCTCCATAGCGGTGGATGGTGCCATGTTCGATGGCTTCCAGCAGCTTGGCCTGGGCTTCATTGCTCAGTTCGCTGATCTCGTTGAGGAACAAGGAGCCGCCCTTGGCCAATTCGAAAGCACCAGGATGATCGTGATAAGCGGTGGGCAGAACACCCTTCTTGTAGCCGAACAACTCCGATTCCAGAAGCGACCCGGTGAGGGCGGCGCAGTTGACGGTGTGGAACGGACCATCCTGGCGGCCGCTGTTATGATGGATCGCCTGGGCGATAAGACTCTTGCCGGTACCTGGTTCGCCGATAAGCAGGACGGGATTGCGCTGGGAACTGATGGTGTCGAGCTGTTTGAAAATGTGCCGCATTGGCTCTGAGCGGCCGATGATACTATTGTGGAACTTGTATTCATCCTCCACCGACTGTTTGAGTGCGATGAACTCGCGCTGCTGCTGCTGGTAGAAATGTGATTTCATGATGAATGCCGCGGCCAGGTCGGCGAAGCTGCGCAGAAACATGCGATCCCGGTCGGTGAAAAGGTTCATGTGGCGCCTGGTATCGACGTAGAGCACCCCGATCACCTCGTCGTCCACCACCAGGGGCAGGCTGCAGAGGGAGAGGATGTTGAGGATGCTGATGGACTGGAAGTCGCGGAACCGTCCATCATTACGGGCGTCATTGGAGAACACCATGTCGTTCCGTTCCATGGTGGAATTCAGGATACCGATGCTATAGGTGAGGTCCATCAGGGTCGCCTTGTCCAGGTTGCGCTGCACCGTGGGGTAGAGTTCACCGGTCTGGAGGCTGCGCAGGAAGATGATACCGCGTTCCGCACCGACAAAGGTGAGTCCTTGATCCAGGATTTGCTCGAGCATCTCCTCGGTGTTGCCGATGGATTTGAGGATTTCCGCGATCTTCCCCATGACTTCCAGCAGTCCGAATGAATCGAAGCTAAGGCTGGGGCTCTTCATCTGTGAGCGAATCGTTTCCAGCAGTTCGCTGGCTTCCTCCTGGCGTAAGCTGTCATTGAGACGCAGGAAGGTTTCCTGTGCGAAGGTGACGTGGCGCAGCGCCTTCTCGAAATCACCCCGCAGCCCGAACAGCTTCGCCAGGGTCATCTGTACCAGGGACTGGCGGTAGGAATTCTTTAATTCCATGAAGATGCGAAGCGCTTCATACAACTGGTCGGTGGCTGTCACATGGTCGTTCTTTTCCATGCTGATCTTGCCGAGGAGGTGCAAGACCTTGGCCCTGCGATCGGCCAAGCCGGCTCGTTCCGCCAGTTCCATCGCCTTGCGGGCCAGTTCTTCGGCTTCACCAATACGTTTCTGGGCGAGACGCACGGCGCCGGAGCGCAGGTAGACCGGGATCAAGTCGACGATGTTGTCTGCCTCGTTGGTCATCAGCAACTGCCTGGCATCCTCCAGGAGCTGATTGGCGGTATCATACTCCTTGCGATCCATGTAGATGAGCGCCATGTTGGCGTAAATCCTGGCAATGCCTACCAGATTGCCGATCCGTTCACGGATGCTCAAACTTTCGCGATAATGTTCCAGTGCCTTGTCCAGCCGTCCCAGCTTTTCCTCCATGCCGCCGAGGTTGACCAGGATCATGGCCAGCGTGGTGTCGTCCTCCTGTTCTCTGGCCAGCCCCTTGGCCCGCAGCAGCATCTCCTTGGCCTTTTTCCACTGGGCTTGATCGGCGGCCAGATTGCTCATGGCGATCAGAATCTGACCCTGCAGGAAAGACTCCCCCACCTTCTCGGCGAGATCCATGGCCAGGGTCAGGTAGTGAGATGATTCGTCCAACTCACCCATTCGTCGCAGTTCGATGGCGAAATTGCGATAGGTGTGGGCCAACGTAAAGACATCACCGGTTTTCCGCACGATTTCGATGGCATCCTCGAAGCTTTTTCTGGCCAGATCGGTACGACCCTGAAGGAAATGGATGTTGCCAATATTCACCAGGCAAGCGCCGGCATAGGCGGGATACACCTGGGGATCGAGCAGCGCCAGGGCACGTTCATAATAGTTCTGAGCCTCCCCCCATTTTTCCTTGAGCTGCAAGATCATGCCCATCAGGTTATACAACCTCGACAGCTCGATTTCGTTGCCCTGCCATTTGTATTTCTCGAAGGTTTCCCGGCACAGCTCCATGGCCTTGTCGTAATTGCCTTGCAGGTATTCCATGTTGGCCAGTTGGATACGAGCCGCCACACCTTCACGATACTCGTGCCATTCGGGAACAATCCGCAGCGCCTTGTCCAGGCGGCGCTGCGCTTCGGCATAGGCGCCCTGGCGGATATGCAACTGCGCCATGCGCTGGTAAAGGTCGCACAGGCGCGCCATGGGGAATTTTCGATCCCGCACCAGTGCATCGGCGGTCTCGAACCATTCGAGAGCCTTGCTGTATGATCCCTTCCTGATGAGCACATCGGCGATGTGAGCCATGATCTCGAAACGCTGCTTCAAGCCACCGCCATCCTCCAATAGATCCAGGGCGGCGATGAAAAAGTCCACCGCCACATCGTACGAAAAGGCACGCTCGGCTTTCAATGCCGCCTGCAGGGCGTATTCACTGCCCCGTTTCTTGTTGCCGGCACGCGGAAAGTGGTAGGCCAACTGGTAGGTCATGTCCCGCTTGGTCTGTGCCGCCACCGCCTCGAAATACCGCGCCGCCCGCTTGTGATATTGAAAGACGAGTTCCTCGGGTATCGACTGGTAAATCCGCTCCCGCATCAGCGGAAACGAGAACGTATAGCGCAACTCAGCGCCTTCCAGATTGCCGTCAAGAATGTGAAGATCCCGTAAGTGATTCAACGTGCCGAGAGGATCCTTGATATCCTCTCCAGCCACCGCAACCAGGTCATCCAGAGCGAACCCGGTGGCGAAAATCGCCACCTGCCGGGCAACTTCCATATCCTCGTCATCCAGCAGTTCCAGGCGATGGTCGATGAAACGCTCCATGGATATCGGACGCTGCAGGAACTGCTCACGCTTCCCCTTCAACTGCAGACGCCCCTTGCGTTGCACCAACACCTGCTCTTCGGCCAGGGTATACAACAGTTCCTCGATGAACAACGGCACCCCGCTGGTCAGCGTCATCAGGTTTTCCACCAGCTCTTCCGGCAATCGATCCGTTCCCATGATATACCCGGCCATGGCGACGGCATCTTCGGCGGACAGCGGCCGTAGATCCATCCATTCCACACCGTCACCGATGGTCAGTTCACCGGCACTGGCGACATCCACTCCGAACACGATCATCAAGGGTATCACACCGCCACCCATGGCTTTCCGTTCCTGCTCCAGTAATCCCTGCCGGATGATGAAGGAAAGGAAATCCACGGTGCTGTGATCCAGGCGCCGGAAATCCTCGAAAAGTATGACCATCCCGGCATGACGATTGTCGGCGATCCGATGCAGCGATGCGGATTCGATGATGAACGCGAACAACAGGTCATACAGCAGGTAACGGTTGCGATCGGTTTCCTGCACCTCGCCACGGTCCGGACCAGGACCGCTGTCAGTACCGTCCAGGTCGCCGATGAGCCGCACCAACAAAGACCGATGCTCATGGTAAAACCGCCGGCCGGCTTCGCCTCGATCCAACAGAATCTGTCTGATCATGCCCTTGAGGGTGCTGAAGGCGGCATTGGGCTGCTGCCCTCCCCCCCCCTGATACACCCGCGCACCCTCCTGCTGAGCCATGCAGCGGAAATGGCGCAGCAAACGTCGTTTCCCCACACCCTCATCAGCCCGGATACCCACTACATTGAAATTTCCGTGCTGCGCATGCTCCAGCCGAGCGCCAAGATACTCCATCTCCCGACGCCGGCCGATCAAGGGGCTTTCATACAGAACAACACTCTCCGCATCGTGACGGGACGCCCGCGACGGCGTCAACAAATCCTGGATCACCTCCTCCGCGGTCTGGTAACGCAAACCGGGATCCTTGGCCAGCAACCGGTCGATAATCGCGCTCAACCGGATCGGCACATCAGGATTCGCCTTCCTGGCTGCCGGCACCTGCCTGGTGAGATGCGCATGCACCACATCCTTGATCTCGGCATGCAGGAAGGGATTCACGCCGGTCACGGTCTCATACATCAAAACCCCCAGCGAGTACAAATCACCACGGGTGTCGAAGGGCGCTCCCGTATGCATCTCCGGAGGCATGTACACCACGTTGCCCTGCAAGCGTGGCACCCCCTCCGCGTACGTGTCGTACACGGAATGTGACAGGCCGAAATCGATGATCTTGGCACGGTGATGCACCACCCCCAGGGGATCGCTCTGACGAAGCACCATCACATTTCCCGGACAAATATCGGCATGAATGAATCCACGCGAATGGATGTACCGAAGTGCCCTCATCAACTGCAAAAACAGATCGTACGCCAAGCCGGCGTTGAAACTGTTTGGATCGATCACCTGGTCCAACGGCCAGCCATCCAGATACTCCATCGTGTAAAACGCGCCGTCACTGCCGAATCGGTAGAGATCATACGCAGTGACCACATTCGGATGCCGCAGCTGGCACAGTATCTTGAATTCCTGCAGCAGACACCGCTCCTCCTCCTCGCTCCCCGCAACCTTCACCGCCTTTTCACACCCGTCCACCAGATCCCTCACCCGGACGATGCTACCCCATCCACCAGGCTTGAGTTCCTCGATGATCTGAAACTTGCCACTCAATATCCGTTCCATGTACTACCCCTTATCTGCGCTCCAAGAACACCCTGATCCAACGTAAGATATTTTTACAGTTAGTGCAAGGAAGACACAAGTACGATTTTCACTTTTCTTGCTCGGACTCTTTGACATGTACCTGTCCAGTCATCGTGAACCACGGTACGTCACGGCCTTCCACAGCGCGTCACCGGGCGGCGCAAATCCAGGCGTTACAAGGATTGCTGGAGATAGGTGGGGAACTCCAGGGGGATCCCGGTCTGAAATTCGCCGAACGGCAGAGGAGGAAGCAATTCGATGGATTCAATGGTGAGCCGACCCGGGATGGTCGTCGGATCCACCCGCAACCCGGTCAACAGACCGCCATCAAGCCAGGCGGAAGCGGCTATCAAGGGAATTTCATAGGCATGGAGCCCGGCATCGGACCGCAGGGGAAATGGCAGGCTCTTTCGTTCGTCCCAGTTCGAATCGCTGTCCGTGGTCCAGTAGATCCTTCCCTGCACGCCGCGGCCGCCGTCCTGGATCGCCATGGTGAGCCGCACGGAACTGATGGTCCGGGGATCGACGGCCAGGCCATTGCAGACCAGGTACGGATCGCCACCCACCGAGGCATGTCGCCAGGACACATCACCAGGGGTCTCGACCAGATCTGGGGAGAAACTCCAGGCGGCGCGCTCGGACGACCGCTTGAAATCCCAGGACATCCCGGTGGCCAGGTGCGTTTCCAGATAGGACCCGTAGCTTCGAAACAGTCGATCCAGATCAAGCCGCGGGGTCACATGGCTGGGGGTCCACTGGAAAAAATGGTAGGTGACCCCGGAAGGCGGCGAAGGAATCCGCGCCAGGTCGCTCCATTCTATTCCGAATGATTTCATGCGGGGTATGGACAGCACCATCATGCAAATGCCATGCACCGCGATACCCTTCCGAAAGACATGAACCCCATCCCGCTCCGCCGGCAGGTCGAGGAAAAACAGGCGCACGTCACTGGTTTCAAGATGATCGTACTCCCGCACCTGGAACGGCAGATCGCGGACGGCTCGGCCCGCCAGGAACCAGCGAGGCGCAAAACGAAGCACCACCACCGATTGGATCACCATCAGCACGGTGAGCGCGGCGATCCCCAGGCGGCGCCATGGCATCCGGAACAATCCCGCGGGTGCGACGCTGACGAGCGCCGCCAGCAGATACCCAGCGGCAGGATACATGAATCGCCAGCCGGTCAGGTTGGCGGCCGGGAGCAGGGCGATGATCGCCGCGCCCAGCAAGGCCGCCGTCCGGGGACGAATGAATGCGGCATATGACAGACCGATGAGCAGCAAAGCGCCGAGCACTCGATCCCAGGGAGCCGCCAGTGGAACAAGAGAGGCGCAGATGGTCACCAGGTAATCCACCAGATGCAGCGGGATGGTGACATCGAATCGCAGGTGGGTGGCATTGCCATAGACGCCGACCGCGCCGAGTACCAGCATGCGGTAGACCAAGTACAAACCCACCACGAACACCGTGGCGCCCAATATCGCAAGGCTGCGGCGGGACCGTCGCGGCCGCGGAACCGTGGTCCACACAACCGCCATGATACCAGGCAGGCTGATGGCGGTACCCTTGCTGAGCAACGCCGCCGCCGCCAACCCCAAGATCCATCCCGCATCCCGGCGACCGCCGCCCCCGCGGCCGGCCACGGCATCCAGCCAGAAGGTCAGGGCCAGCCACGTGAAACATGTGGCCCAGAGTTCGAACTGGTTGGACAGCCAGGGCACGATCCTCACATGCAAACTGAAAACAAGGAACAGCAACGCGGTGACCGCGGCCCGGTCGCGCTGCAGGATGCGCCGGAGCATGCCGAACAACAGCCAGGTGTTGCCTGCGTGCAGCAGCAACCCGACCGCGTGATATCCCACCTGATTGGTCTTGAAAAGCCTGAACTGCACGGCCAGCAGCAGATCGACGAGGGGACGGAAAAAGAGTTTATGGCGGCCGAACAGGAAATTCCGGACCATGTCCCCAGGTGTCCAGGCGCGGAGATAATGAAAATCGTCAGCAACAAAAAAGGCATCCAGGCTTGGGGTATAGATCACGAACAGCAGCAGCAGACACGAGACGGGAAGCAACCAGGCGTGACCGGCGTTCTCCCTGCCATTCTTCATGACCATTCAGCCGGTCAGCCTTGAATCAGGAGCTTGATGAATCCCGAGATGGCGGCGAAATCGAGCGCTGCTCGACCGAACATCCCGCCCAGATTCGATTGCACTCCCCGGCCCACGCTGATCAGCCGCCGACGCCCGCGCACCATGGTCAGACACATGTCCTCCTCGATACAGATCAAAGCCAGATCGCGGA
The DNA here is from genome assembly GCA_016932295.1 of candidate division CSSED10-310 bacterium. Next base: position 5,241 of record JAFGDC010000468.1, on the reverse strand, counting down.
TCAGCGGCTTGATTCGGTCCATGACGTTCTGCACCGATGCCGGACTGACATCCAGCCGCACATCGGTCTGCAGATAGAACAGACGGAATGGCGCCGACATCCTGCGCCATGCCGCATCATCATCGCTCAGCTCGAGCCGCCACTCACCCCCGGACAGTCTCGAGGAAACCAGTTCCACACCGTCAAGACGCAACTCCAACTGGACGGGAGCAGCCCGCAGGTTCCGCAGAAAAAGACCCACATTGTCCAGCAGCTCTGCCAACTCCTCTTCCCACTCGGCGGCATCGGCCACCTCCACCATGTGCCTGATCACCTCGCTCAACCTGCTCATGCTGATTCTTCCCCCCACCACTGCCACACCGTCCCCCATCCCGCGCCGCATTCATCGAATACCATATCGGGTGAAGCTTCCAAAACACCAAAGGGACTGTGCCGACATCGTTCTGATAGTGATTCTCAGTTTACCTTCCGCGAACGAAAAGACAACAGCGACTCCCCCCCGAAGCCGCCGACCCTGGTCCGGTTTCAATCGTCCACGCACCCCCCAGCACCGACAGTGAGGTTTTCATACACGGCAGCCAACTCAAAAACAGATGATCGGCCGGCCAGCATACGCCACCTTTAAAACAGTATATCTCATTATTTTTTATGTCTTTTTATCACCTCTTTCCGGGTGCGCTCACTCCCTCCGTCACTCACCTTCCCCACCTTCGTGGGCATCCCCTCCGGGCGCTTAACGACGTTTGTTGAAATGGCTGGTTTCAGTCCGAAGACGACTTATTTTCCGATCCACTGCTTCAATTCAGGGGAGCAAATGCGCGGGACAGGGGAGCGCCCTTCCAACTAATTCGTTGATTTAATTGAATAATGGAACAAAAATACGTTTCCAGGGCAGAATCCAAACCGGTATCGCGAGCCGGCAATGCCGTGCAAACAAGGGGACGATACCCAACCATAATGAAGTTGTTGACAAGCTCAGGCTGGATCTTTTATAGTGCCTCCGCTTGCTGGTCAGCCACCGGCAGCCCTCGGGCCGTTAGCTCAGCCGGTTAGAGCATCTGCCTTTTAAGCAGAGGGTCGCTGGTTCGAATCCAGCACGGCTCATTGTCCCCATCGTCTAGGGGCCTAGGACACCGGCCTTTCACGCCGGCAACACGGGTTCGATTCCCGTTGGGGACGCTTGAAACAGGCTGCGGTTTTTGCCGCAGCCTTTTTTTATTCACCATGGCGTCATGAACGAAACCCGGAGTAGGGACGGACAGGCACAACCGGTCGTCAGAGATACCCGAGGGACCGCATCTGAGAGATGTCCTCGTCGCTTAACTCATGCGGTTTGAAATCACTGTCATCGACCACCACCGGGATGCGTTCCCGCAGGTTGGCATCCATCGCCCCGGCGATAGCCGGCCTGGCAGCCATGAGGTCGACGGTATCCATGGGATCGGCACACAGGTCGTAAAGTTCGTGACGTTCATCCGTCGAATGGATGAATTTCCACCTGTCCTCGAAAATCACGAAGCGACGGCGGTCGAATCGGTTTCCCCATTGGGCGCGGAGATCCTTTAATCGGGCGAAGTGATTCTCCGCGAAAATCGCCTGCTCCGGCCAGTGGTAGGGGAAAGGACTGGTTTCGTCATTACCGGTGAGACTGAGGATGATATTGGGAAGATGCACCAGAGAGATGAGCTGGTCCTCACGCATGGCGCGCCGCTGTCCCGGTGCCTTGATGATGAGCGGCACCCACAACGCTTCCTGATAGACATCCTTGGAGTGCTCCACGAGGCAGTGCTCTCCGAGGTACTCGCCGTGATCGGCGGTGACGATAAGCAGGACATTTTCGAACACTGCCCTCTGCCGCAGTGCATCGAATAAGACGCCGAGCCCGGCATCGAGGTTGGCTGCGGCGGTGTCGTATTGTTCGTTGGCGAGTTCGATCAGGTCATCGGGCATAACTTCCGGCTGCGGCATGACGGCATTGTAAAGTTGTCCCAGGGTGCGTCCCGAATTGCGCGGCACATCGTGATCGAACAATCCCGGCACCGGTTTGGTGTTATAGGGTCGATGGGTATCCATGTAGTTGACGAAGAGAAAAAACGGAGTGTCGGGTGCGGTGGCGGTATGGCCATCCAGCCAACGCAGCACCCGTGCATTGATCCCCTCGACCCGGTCCTGACCCACATCGTAATGATCGAATCCTTGCGACAGGCCGTATTTGGGAGTCATGAACACCGTGTTGGCGACCACTCCCGCGGTATCATATCCCTTACCCCTGAGCCACTCAGCCAGGGTCAGGTAATTCTCCGCCAGCGGCCTCACATTGGTGGTGATGCGGTCCTCCCGGGGATGCGTTATGCCGGGTCCGGTCGCGACGGTATGCGCCCGGTGCTCGAAAGGATAGAGACCGGTGAACAGAGAGGCGTGTCCGGGCAAGGTCCACGAGGAGGGGCTCATGGCCCTGGTGAACAAGGTGGACTCCGTTGCCAGTGCTTCCAGGTGTGGGGAGGTCCGTGGCTGGTGGCCGTATAGACTGAGATGATCGGCCCGCATCGTATCGAGGACGAGCAGGATGACGCTGGCGGGAGTGCTGGCGGGAGCGTGGTCGAGGCGCTCCTGGAAACCCGCGCAGCCGGCGAGCAGGAGCGGTGGCAGCAGACACATCATGAAATGATGACAGGAGCGTGGCTTCACGGTGGTCCTTCCCTGGTTCAGGATTACCGGCTTTTCAACCTGAGTCCCACTATAGGAAGCCTGCGCTCTCTGTCAAGGAGAGGGGTGAATTTGCCCCCCGTGCCCGGTGTGGGAAGTCAACCGCCCCTCTCCGATGCCATCCCACGATCGGCTCACTTGACGGGATGAAAGACCACTCCCTTACGTTCCTTACCATCCACGATGCGCACGGTTTCGATCTTCGCCTCAACTCTCATACCCGGCTTCGGATCGGCGGCATGAACATGCCCGAGGGCTCGGATGCCCATATCGAGTTCGACGATGCCGAGCGTCACGAAACGCTGGCAGAAATCCACCGCGAGGTTATAAACCCGGGTGAAGGTAAGCAGCCGGCCGGGACCGGTGATGGCTGTCTTGGTAAACCGGGTATGTCCGCACTGCGGGCAATAAAAATGAGTCGGGTAGGAGATCTTGCCGCAATTGTCGCATTGCGCCGCGAACACCTCGATATCCTTGGTATTCTTGATATCTTTCATGTCACTCCCCCCTCTCCAGCACCGTGCACACGACATTATTGCCGAAGCCGCCGAAATTACAGGCGAAACCGCGACGGGCTCCCGACACCTGGCGTTTATCCGCCTCTCCCCTGAGCTGATAGACCAATTCGACGATCTGGGCGACGCCGGTGGCACCCACAGGATGCCCCTTCGCCTTCAATCCGCCGCAGGGATTGATGGGAAGCCGGCCGCCGATCCTTGTATCGCCTCTTTCCAGCGCCTTGTGTCCCTCACCCACGGGAAAGAAACCGGCATGCTCGCTCTCGGCGATCTCGAGGATGGTAAAGGCATCGTGCAACTCCACCACGTCCATGTCAGCGGGACCGAGCGCCGCCATGGCGAACGCTTTTTCCGCGGCAATGCGCACCGCCCGCAGTTCAGTTGGATCAGGCCGTTCATGCACGGCATGTGTATCCGTTGCCTGGCCGATGCCGGCGATCGTCACCATCGCCTTCTTGAATTCGGCGGCGCGGTCGGCGGCGCAGAGCAGTACCGCGCAAGCGCCGTCGCTTACCGGGCAGCAATCATAGAGGCGCAGCGGTTCCGCCACGAAGGGATTGTTCACCACCGCTTCCGGCCGGTGCAGGATGGCATCGATGGAGATAGGCTGATGAATGTGAGCGTTCGGATTGAGCATGGCGTTGGCATGATTCTTCTCGGCCACCATGGCAAGATGATCTGAGGTGACGCCGTACTTGTCCATGTACATCCTCGTGAACATGCCGGCCAACGAGGGTAGGGTGGTTCCGTAGATGTATTCGGCGCGGGGATGGGTGAGAAACGCCACGAAGTCCGTGGCATCCATGCCGTTCACCACCCGCATACGTTCGGCTCCCACCACCAGGACCAGGTCGTACAGCCCGGAGGCCACCGCCAGGAATCCGTTTTTGACGGCCGAGGCACCGGACGCGGGGCCGTTCTCCACCGTGTCGGCGGCGGCTGGGTAGAGATTCAATCGATCAACCAGAGCGCTGGCCAAACCGCTCTGCCGGTTCAACCGGGCAGCGCCCATGTTGGCCACATAAACCGCGTCCACGGCCCTTGTTTCCAGGCCGGCATCGTCCATCGCGGCATGGGCGGCTTCAGCCATGAGTTTCAACAGGCTCCACTGGGAACGACCGAATTTGGTGGTGCCGGCGCCGATAATGGCCACTGGTCTCATAGTTGCGCCTCCAGGGTGTGATCCACCTTCACCATCCATGCGGACAGATCGGGATCCTTGATGACGGCATTACGATCCAACAACTCCTGAGAGACCGGACGGTCACCCACCACAAGCCGCTCCTTGGCGTCGAAATAGGTCGCCTTGGGCAATACCCACGAAGGCGCCCCACCCAACTCATGCTGCACGGAGTACTTCTTGTCCAGCGGATATTCGATCATCCAGCGCCTGAATCCGATGGGGCTCTCCGCGACGATCCAAACCTCTTCCTGGCCGAGATACTCGATGTGATGCTCCATCTTGGCGGCGAACAGATGCGCGCCTACCCGCATACCCCTGTTCAGCGACAGGGTATGATAGCTGACGCCATGAGACGCATCGAACATTCTGCCGTTCACGATGCCGGCCAGCACCCCGTCAATCAGGCCCACCAGCACATATTCATTCCGCACGCGATGGCGCTTGAGGGAGAGTAATTCCCCGAACAGCCTGGCGGCGACGATATCGTAGAAATCGCCTTCCACCCATAGCAAAGGGTAAATAATTTTCATGAGATGCGGCAGCTCTTCACTGGTAGCGGGCCGCACCAGCATGACCTGGCCGTTGGCGAGAGTGATCGCCTTGGGCGGGTACGGCGGCATGTCCAGCAACGGGGGTCGCAGCAATGATTCCAATTCGTCTGTCACTTTTTCCTCCTTGTCTCATCCCGGAGTGTCATTACCGGGTTCCGCAGGCGTACCGCGCGGTGAACTCATCCAGCGCCCGCGCCACCGCCTGAAAATAATCCGTTTCAGAGACATCACCATGATGCCCTCCCACCGCGGGGTGGGTGATCGATCGGGAGGCGGCGAACAG
>JAFGDC010000467.1 GCA_016932295.1 candidate division CSSED10-310 bacterium | reverse complement strand
TGAAATACTGATATTCGAGCCCAAGGTGCAGACGAAGGGACGCACAGCGTGCAACGCTGCGCGACCAGGGCGAGGCGGCGCCTCGCGCTCCGGTACAGCCTCGCGCTCCATTCAAGCGGCGCTTCGTGCTCCCTCTATCATCACTCATCGCCTTCCTGAACTCGTGTGACTATTGACTCAACGGTGCCATGCCGGCTCCACAGCCTGCAATTACGCCTACCCCTTCTCATACTCCGTTTTACGCGTTTCCAGCGCTTCCCACCGGTCGTAGGCCGCCCGCAGCGCATCGTCCAGTTCCTTCAAACGCACTTTCGCCCCGGCCGCCGCATCCCCGTTGTCGTGGTAAAAAGATGGGTCCGACATGGCCTTATACAGCGCTTCCTTCTCCCCTTCCAGCGCCTCGATCACTACCGGCAGGCCCGCCAGCTCCCGTTCCTCACTGAAGGTCAGCTTGTTCCTGGGCCGCTCGCGCCGGGGCTTGCCCTTCGTCGCCGCCGGCTCCCTGCCCGCGGCCTCCCGGACCGGCCGCTGCCGCACCCAGTCATCATACCCACCCACGTACTCCGCGACTCTGCCGTTACTCTCGAACACCAGCGTGCTTGTCGCGATGTTGTTGAGGAACATCCGGTCATGACTCACCACCAGCACCGTTCCCCTGAACTCCAGCAACTGCTCCTCCAGCAGCTCGATGGTCTCCGCATCCAGGTCGTTGGTGGGCTCGTCCAGGACCAGCACGTTGGCGGGCATGGTAAACAGTTTGGCCAGCAGCAGCCGGTTGCGCTCTCCGCCGGACAGTACCCGGACGGGGTGCCTGGCGCGGTCCGGTGTGAACAGGAAATCGATGAGATAGGCCAGCACCTGCCTCGGTTTGCCGTTGATGGTGACGATATCGGCTCCCTCGATGATGTTGTCCGCCACCGTCTTGTCATCGTCGAGCTGGGTCCGCAACTGATCGAAATAGGCGATTTCGAGACGGATGCCCGGAGTGACGGTCCCGGTCACTGGTTGCAGCCTGCCCAGCAACAGCTTCAACAACGTGGTTTTACCGCAGCCGTTGGGTCCGATGATGCCGATCTTGTCCCCCCGCGCGACCGTCGTCGAAAAATCCTTGATCAGTTCCTCGCCGCCGTAGCCGAAGGTCACCTTGTCCGCTTCCACCACAAGCTTGCCGGTTCGTTCAGGCTCACCCACCGACAGCTTCACCACACCGGTCCGCTCCAGCCGTTCCCGCCTGATCCTGCGGATCTCGATCAGCGCGCGTACCCGGCCCTGGTTGCGCTTGCGCCTGGCGCGCACGCCCCGCCTGATCCAGGCATCCTCCTCCGCCAGCTTCCTGTCCTGCCGCCGCCATTGTTCCTCTTCGTCCTCCAGCAACTTTTCCCGGCGCTCCGCATACGTGACATAATCGCAGTTCCAGGTGAGCAGGGTGCGCCGGTCAAGTTCGATCACCCTGGTAGCCAGGTTGCGGATGAACATGCGGTCATGGCTGACGAATAACAGTGAACCAGGGTACGCTTTCAGATAGCCTTCGAGCCACGTGATGGACTCCATGTCGAGGTGATTGGTGGGTTCGTCAAGCAGCAGCACATCCGGGCGGAATACGATGGCTCTTGCCAGCATCACGCGGCGCTTCATACCGGCTGAAAGGAGGGAGAAATCGGCATCCGCCGGCAGTTTGAGGCTGTCCATGATCCGATCCACGGCGATGTCATCGCGCCATCGCTCATCGAACGTGTTCACGGATCGATCAGTGGGAGCCGCGGCGGCCATTATCCCGCGGACGGTTCCCACAAGGTTCATGGGTACATGCTGGGTCACCAGTGCCGTGGTAGTGCCTTTCTGTCTCGTGATGGCGCCGTCGTCGGGCGGCAGTTCACCATGGATGACCCGCAGGAGCGTGGTTTTACCCACGCCGTTGCGGCCCAACAGGCAGATGCGTTCATTTTTCTCAACCTGCAGGCAGGCATCCTCCAGCAGCGGCGGCTTGCCGTACCCGGCGGTGATGTTTTGCAGGCTGATGAGCGCCATGGCGTTGATCCGGATCCTTTCATCGTCGTGACCGGGAACCTTGTATCACGGAAAAAGAAAGAGATTCAATACGATTGCCATGGTCCAGCCGCAGTCCCGGCATGTTCCTTATTCGCGACATCCCCGGCCTGGCCGGCGCGGCTGGCGCGACGCGCGCCATCGTGCGCCACGCGCTCCAACAAACGCATCGCACTTCATTTGATGTTTCGCGCTTTCTGGTTCGTTCGTGCTGCCCGGCACCCTCCATGCTCGCGGCCCCTGACCCGTAGAAGCGGCTTCCAGCCGCTTTCCCCCTGATCATTGCAAAAAGCTACGATCAGTGTGAGTGATCATGATTGTGGTACCATTCTAAAGGAGCATCTGCAGTTCGGTGCACTCGGTTGTTATTGGTACTGTTGGTGCAGCAATCACCGGAAGATGCCGACTGAAGTCGGCGCTCCGAGAAGCGCTCCAAGATGGTGGTGTTACCATGGACAGGGCGCGGCTGGCGCCTTGTGCTCCATGACTCATCTCTCACTTCGACCGGGGCATTACCGCTTTCCGGCCGCCTACCGGTTATATGCCGGCGCCGGACCCCGCAGCCGCGACCACACATCGTCGCAGGCCCTCATGGTCTCCTCATCCAGCGGTTCGCCGATGGAACCGAGGTTTTCCTCCAACTGCGCCAGGGAACTGGCTCCGATGATTACTCCCGTTACTCCTGGCCGCTGAAACAACCACTGGTATGACAATCCGATCAGCGACCGGTCCGCCTTCCCGGCAATCTCTCCAAGCTCCTTCACCGCCTTGAACGCCTGCTCGTTCCAGTACCTGTCCTGGTAATAGGAGAACACCTCGAACCGGCCGCCCGGCGGCACGCCCTTGCTGAAGTCGTGCTTGCCGGTGAGCAGTCCCGCCGCCAGCGGATTGTACACGAAACACGACAGTCCCAGTGCCGCGCAGCATGGCAGCAGTTCCGTCTCGATTCCACGCGCCAGCAGGTTGTACATCGGCTGCACCACAAGCGGCGGAGTCACTCGCAACCGCGCCGCCGCGCCGTGCGCCTGCATGATCTGCCACGCGGCGTAATTGGACACGCCCAGCACATGCACCTTGCCCGCCCGGATCAGATCCTCCATCGCCCGCAGCGTCTCGTCCGGATCCGTCGCGTAGTCAGGCTGATGCAGATACAATATGTCGATGTAATCCGTTCCCAGCCGGCGCAGGCTCTGTTCCACCTCGTGCTTGATGGCGCGGCGCGACAGTCCCACCGACATCACGTCGCCACCCACCTCGTAGCGCACCTTGGTGCTCACCACCACCTTATCGCGGCGGCCCTTCAGCCAGCCCCCAAGGATGTGCTCCGATACGCCGCCGCTATAGGCGTTGGCGGTATCGAAAAAGTCAATTCCCCGATCATGGGCAAGGTCGAGCAGCGCATGGGAATCACTCTCGTTCAACTGAGCGCCGAAGGTCATGGTGCCCATGCAGAGGCGGGACACCCGCAGCCCGGCGCGCCCGAGAAATGTGCTTCCGAATGGTCCAGCCGCAGCAGTCGGATCGATGATCATGCCTCTCCTCCTTGTTCAAACAACTCTACGTGAAGCATCTACCGCTGTCCATGCGGGTTGCGTCGCGCCATCCCCTCATTCTCCCGAACGAGGTGCGTTCTCATTGCCGCGCCACTGCCTGGTACGTATCTTGCTGTATGTCCAGACGATTGGCATACGCCGTTTCATGTCCTGCGCCAGGGGGGCGCATGCTGCCGAACAGGGGCGGCGGCCGGAACCGAAACAATATGATAAAACATAAGACTCGAGGAAGGGGGAATGACATGAATCGTGAAGAAGCTGAACGGTTGCTCCAGGTGGCGCTGGCCGATGCCTCCGGGCGATTCCGCGCCGGCCAATGGGAGGCGGTGGACACCCTGGTCAATCGCCGCGGGAGACTTCTGGTGGTGCAGCGGACGGGCTGGGGAAAGAGTGTCGTGTATTTCATCAGCACCCGCATCCTACGGGATCGCGGCATGGGGCCGACGGTCATAATCTCGCCGCTGCTGGCGCTCATGCGCAACCAGATCACCGCGGCGGAACGCCTGAACATCCACGCGGAGACCATCAATTCCACCAACAAGGATGACTGGCGGCGGATAACCGCGCTCGTCCTGGCGAATCAGGTCGACGCCGTCCTCATTTCACCCGAACGCCTCGCCAACGAGGACTTTATAGAATCAGTCCTGGAGCCGATCGCCGGTCGACTTGGACTGTTCGTCGTCGACGAGGCGCACTGCATCTCGGACTGGGGTCATGACTTCAGGCCGGATTACATGCGGCTGGTCAATGTGCTGCGTCAGATGCCGGAGAATCTTCCGGTGA
>JAFGDC010000466.1 GCA_016932295.1 candidate division CSSED10-310 bacterium | reverse complement strand
GGCTCCCCGAGGAGCGCTTTCTCTACCACCAAAGTGCATGCGGCACAGTGCATGCCGGCGATCCGTACGCGCTCCGATTCTCCTTCATCCCTACCGGTCACGGGAGCAGTTTCTTTATCTTTGTGCATGACTCACGTTCCCTGCTTTCTGAACCAGCCAGCGGGTGCATTCCGCCGCCAGGTCCGGAACCAGCCGGCTTCGGTTTCACGTCAACCCAGACATGATCGAATCCACGAACCGCCGATGCGGGTCTTGCGATCATGCCCTCGATGCATGATCGCAAAGCATGCTGTCAATGTCAACTTAGCATGTAGAGATTGTGTATTATTTTCGCATGGGTGCGATTCGGCCTTGGTGCATCATGAGCCGGCAGGCACGGGGCTGAATGATTGAGTATCATGATCTACTGACGGGAAGCCCGGAAATCGCGCCGATGGATGCATCGTCGGCAGAACCGGCGGCGGCGCATCCCTGTGCGTCGCCTGGCTGGCGGCAACCGACGGACCGCTACCAACTCCCCCTGTAAAATGTATATTGTTCTTGAATACGTGACACAATTCCGTCATCCCTTATCACTGCCGATGGTGGAAGAGACCGCTGCCCAGTCGTGTTGAAACAATCATTCAGAGCGGTCGATGACCACCCCGGGGAATGCGGGCGAAGGATTTGAGGTCGCTTCGATACTTCTTGACATTGGTCGCCGGCCTTGTATCATCCGCATCTTTGGTTTCTGGTGGTACGAAACATTACGGGGGGGGTGGACATGAAGCTCTATGAACATGAATCAAAAAAACTGTTTGAGGCGAGTGACATACCTGTGCCCAGGCAGTTTGGCGTGATCCATGATGCGGCGGAGATTCGTTCCCTTGACGCGCAGTTCCCGGTGATGTTGAAGGCAATGGTGCTTATCGGCGGTCGCGGCAAGGCGGGTGGCATCAAGAAGGCCGGCACCTTGGAAGAGGCGGAAGCCGTGGCGGCGGAGTTATTGGGGATGTCGCTGCGCGGATATCCGGTCGAGGCGGTCCTGGTGGAGGAGTATACCCCTGGAGTGGGCGCATGTTACGTGGGAGTGACCATGGATCCCACAAATTACAATAATGTGCTCATGGTCAGCGCGGAGGGCGGGGTGGACATCGAGCAGGTGGCGGTGGCGGAACCCGACGCCATTCTGCGCGTGGAACTGCCGGGTAATGAATTGGCGTTGCCGAGGCCGAGCGCCGAGCGACTGGCCGGTTTCCTGGTGAGATCATTGCCGCCGGTGCAGGGGCTGATGGCTTCCCTTGTCGAACTGGTATCCTCGCTGTATGCGTTGTATCAGCAGTATGACTGCAAGGTGTGCGAGATCAATCCGTTGATCGTTCTGGACAACGGCGTGATCGCGGCGGATGCGAAAATCGTGTTGGACGACAACGCGCTCTACCGGCAGAGCGACATGCTTGCCCGGCTCGGTATCACCAAGACCAGGCATGATGTCGCCGAGGCCACGGCCAATGAAACCAGGGCTCGGGAAGCCGGCTTCATTTACGTGGATCTGCTTCCGGAACACGCCGTCAGGGAGACCGACAAGCTGTATGTCGGATTGGTACCGGGTGGCGCCGGGTACGGCATCTTTTCAATCGATGAGGTGGCCAACATAGGCCGGCGTTATTTCGACGGCAAGGCGGTTCCGGTGAATTTCATGGACAGCGGCGGTGGACCGCCAGAGTGGCGGGTAGCGGAGATGTTCCACCTCCTCATGGATTATGAGTTGGTGGATATCGTGATCACGTCCCGATTTGGCGGCATTTCCAGTTGTGATGTATTCATTCGCGGTCTCATCCGGTGTCTTCGCGAACGTTATGCCGCCGGCCGGCGCCTGGTTCCGGTGCATGGACGCATGGTGGGCACGGATCTGCCAAGCGCTCGTGAGTATCTCGTCAAAGCTTGCGCCGAGACTCCAGAACCATTGGCGGATCTTCATATCGTGGTGGGGAACCAGATGATCATGGCCGAGGTGATTCGAGAGGGCCTCGCAAAGGGGTTCGCCCGCAAGGAGGGCAGAGCATGAAGGCGTTGGCGGCAGGCGGAGGGATGTTTCATTACCTGGTGAACAGCGTGCGTCCGGACCTGGCCGAGGCCATACGAACGGAAGGCAGGGCGGAGACCGCGATCATCGGCCTGGGAGGCCAGGGCACCAAGCATGCGGGATTGATGTTGAAATACGGTACGCCGGTGGTGGCTGGGATCGCTCCCGGCAAAGGCGGCACCAGGGTGGAGGAAATCATTCCCGCCTACAATTCCGTGGCGGAGTGCCTGGAGGCGCATCCGCACGTGGCGGCGGTATCCATCTGGCGGCATTATTCCACTGCGCGGGAGGCCACTCTGGAAGCCATCGATGCCGGCATTCCCATCGTGATTCTCATCACCGAGGGAATCCCGCTTCGTGATATCAGAGACATCCTGGTAGCGGCCCGGCAGCACAGAACCGTGCTGTTGGGCGGCAATACGCCCGGGGTGATTTTTCCGCCCGAGGCGATCAAGATCGGCATGCTGCCTGATATCTTTCATCCGCAGGAACTGGTGGGGGAATACGGACCCCGGGGAGTCACCATCCTGTCGCGAAGCGGCGCTATCCTCTATCATCTTTCCGATGCCCTGGCCAGTATCGGAGTGGCACAAAACGCGGTATTGGGTGTCGGCGGTGATGCAGCCATCGGCTCCACCTTCATGGATCTCGTCCCGCTGGTAATGGGCTATGAGCATACCGATCTGGTGGTGGTGGCCGGTGAGATAGGCGGCTGCATGGAGGAACTGCTTGCCAGGGACATTCAGGCCCATCCGGAGAAATACCCCAAGCCGCTGGTGACTTTGATATCCGGCGCCAATGCCCCGGCCGGCAAGACCATGGGGCATGCCGGCGCTATCGTCACTCCGGGACAGCAGTACGGCACATTCATCACCAAGAAGCAGGCGCTGGAGGCCGCCGGTGTTCCGGTGGCCAATTCCCAGTACGATCTCATTGATTTCGTCAAGGACCGTTTGGGTGGCAGGACCTATTTCCCGGTGGAGAGCTATTATAAGAAAATGAGCCGGGTCTGGGACGAGCCTCCCGCGAAAGCCAGTTGGGGCACCATCATCACCAAAGTTCAGCCCAACCGCCTGCTGATTTCGGGGTATCCGCTGCAGCAGTTGATTGAACGCTGCAACCTGTTGGAGTCGGTCCATCTCCTGATCCAGGGGGAACTGCCGGCGCCCGAGCAGGTGTTTCGCTACCAGCGGATCGCGGCCGATGCAGCCGGGCGCAAGGCCCCGGCGATTCCGGACAGCAGCGACGACCTTTCCAAGAAATTGGCGACCTGCCTGCTGCTGGACCGACACCTCGCCAGTGTTGATTTCAAAGGACGTTTTGCCCGTGTGGAGCAGACCGTGTTCTGTCTCGGCCGGATCGCCCGGTTCCTGGCGGCTATCATGAACAGGCAGTCCGTCCTGGATGGACTCGGTGAATCGATCGGTTTCGATGAACTCATTTTCCGCGTGGCCACCGGTGAGCGCACCGTCGATTCCGGTCGGGCAAGGCTGCTGGAAGCCATGGTGGTGG